>CAXNKP010000117.1:0-6712 GCA_964202815.1 Stagnihabitans sp.
GACAGGTCTGTCCGCCACGCAGACCAACGTCACCGTCCGACCACGATGATCCACCTTCGCGGCACAATCCGCCCAAATCCACCCGCCCAAGCGACCGCCGACACCGCGCGGGGCAAAAAACACTTGTCCAGCGTGCAGATTAAGGCGACCTTGACATCAGTTGGCAGGCTACTTGGGTAATGTCGGTTAAAGGCTCAGACCAGTCTCGATAGATCCTTTTCCTACCCCACCCTGACCCGTTCGCGCACCAGATCATCGCTCACCTGCCTGATCGCCACTTCCAGCGTTTCGGCAATGAAATCAATTTGGGCTTCAGTGATCACAAAGGGCGGCGACATCACGTTCAGGTGGCCAATCGGGCGCACCAGCAGGCCAAGGCTTTCGTAGACATTCGAGATGCGTTTGGATGCGTTGATCGCATCCGGCAGCAGCTCTTTGGTTTCTTTATTCGCCACATTCTCCACACACAGCATCAGCTTGCCCTCCGCGCACTGATCACCGACCCCATGTTTCTGATGCTCGATGAACCTTCCGCTGGTGTGCAGCCGGACTTTGTCGACGCTATCTTCTCAAAGATCCACAAGTTCAGCCAGCGCGGCTTCGCGGTTGAGATCTTCGAACAGAAGGCAAGAAAATCGCTCACCTTTTCCAACTATGCCTATGGGCTGGAAATGGGACGCAACCGCTTTGAAGGCACCGGGCAAGCATTGCTGCACGATCCCGCCGTTATCAACCTTTACCTTGGCGCCAGCCGGTCGGCGGCAGCGCAAGAGGAACCGAACAACGCCCATCCCACACAATGGCAGCCTGCGGGTTCCGGTCAAGGCCGGGGTCGAATGGTTTGGCACAAACCCGTCGTCGATAGTGACGGCGAGATTGATGACCTGTCGAAGATCGACAAGAATAAGATGAAGCCGTTAGCGGCATTGCCGCTCTCGCTTCAGACCAAGCTGAAGGGGCGCCCCAAGGCGGCTGTGGCAAAAGAGCGGATCAGCATCCGTCTGTCGCCCGATGTGGTGCAGACATTTCGGGCACCCGGAGAGGGCTGGCAGACAGGCATTGACTCGGCACTGAATGAGTAGCTGATCATGCAGAAGGCCGCAGCATCAGGTTCTATCAAGCGAGGTTTGGAGCTGCTGGACAAGCTGGATCAAGCCGATAAGCGCTGAAACCAGCCTGCACTGATCTCATGTCGTTGAGAATGACTTCCTCGTGCCTGACCCGGACCAGCGAAGCGCCGGACCGGGTCTTTGGTTTGCCCACAGGGAGAGGTGCTGGGGGCAGCCAAGTTGGGTTCTTAAGGCAGGGTCTGAGACCATTGACCTTCGAGCAGGCGTTAGGCGCCCTCAACCACAGCTTCCAGGAAAGCCATGGTTTCACCCCCCGCCATCAGGTCAGTGATCTCTTCGCGGGTCTTCTCGCCTTTGCGAAAATCGGCGGCGATGGCACCACGAATCAAGACTGCGAAGTGGTCGCCGACGGCCATGGCGTGCATGACTTGGTGGGTGATGAAGACCACGGCAAGCCCTCGGCGTTTGGCCTCGTTCACAATGCGCAGCACGTGGGCAGCTTGTTTCACACCCAGGGCGGCAGTGGGTTCATCAAGGATCAGCACCTTTGCGCCAAAATGCACGGCCCGCGCGATGGCCAGTGATTGGCGCTCCCCGCCGGACAGGCCACCGACCAGCCGGTCGCCGTCGGTGATGCGGGTGATGCCAAAGCTTTGCACAGCTTTCAGTGCAACCTCGTTGGCCAGTTTGCGGTCAAACACCTTGAACGGCCCCCAGCCCTTGGTCGGCTCTGCCCCGACAAAGAAGCTGCGGCCAATGCTCATCAGGGGAAAAGTGCCGCCAAATTGGTGCACCGTGGCTATGCCATGATCGGCGGCATCTTTTGGCGAGGCAAAGCGAATGGCCTTCCCATCCAACATGATCGCACCCGAGGTGGGTTGGTGCACGCCCGACAACAACCGGATCAGCGTAGACTTGCCCGCGCCGTTGTCGCCAAGCAGGCACAGCACTTCGCCCGCGCGGATCTCTAGGGTGATATCATGCAGCACATCAATCGGGCCGAAGCTTTTGCTGACGCGTTGAAGCGAGACGATCGACGCGCTCATGCTTTGGCCCCAGTCTTTTTAGGCGCATAAGACAGCGCCATTTTGCGGAAAGTGTTGTTCATCAACACGGCGACCAGCAGCAAGACCCCGATGATCAGGCTGGCCCAGTTGGCGTCAAACGCTGTGTAGTAGATGCCTTGGTTGACGATGGCGAAGGTCAGCGTGCCCAGAACGATGCCAAAGATCGACCCATAGCCGCCTGTTAGCAGCACCCCACCCACCACGACCGAGATGATGGCGTTGAAAATGTAAGACTGGCCCGCCGAAACCTGCGCTGAGTTGTACAGGATCGCTTGGCTTAGGCCCACAAAGGCCGCACTCATTCCCGAACACATGAACAATAGGATCGTCACACGGTCGGTTGGGATGCCCGCATTGCGGGCCGAGACTTTGTCGCCGCCCATGGCCAAAATCCAATTGCCGTATTTTGAATAATGCAGAACAAAGGCCCAAAAGGCGGCGGCGGCGACCCACCAAAATGATGGTGACTTGGAACACCCCGCCGATGAAATGGCCCAGCAGGAACTTGGCCTCTTCCCCCGCTTGGATCTTCACGCTGGTGGTGCCCGTGACAATCACAGCCACCCCTAACAGCAGGCCAGCCACGGCAAACAACGTGCCCAAGGTTACGATGAAGGATGGCACGGCGGTGCGCACCACCAAAAGGCCCGTTGATCAACCCTACCAGCGCCCCAAGCGCCAACGCGGCTAAAACGCCAACACCAATCGGCAGGCCAAAATGGCCCGAAATGATGGCGCAGGTCATTGACCCAGCGGGGACCATCGAACCGATTGAGAAATCTAACTCTCCGGCGATCATCAAAAGGCCAATCGGGATTGCCATGATCCCCAAAGAGGCCGCGACATTCAGCCAGCTTGCTGCCCCATTGGGCGAGGCGAAGTTAGAGCCGCCGAAGATCCAGAAAAACACAAAGACAAGGGCCAAGCCCAAGACAGACCCCGTCTCTGGTCGGCGCAGCAAAGCGCCAAGGGACAGGCGTTGGCTAAGGTCGGGCATATAAGTCTCCACATCTGGCCGGTATAGCGCAAGGATCACACAGGCCGAAGGTCAATGATCTTCGGCCCAAGGCTTGTGTGCCTTGGGCCGAAGGGCCTTATTCGCGACTGTGGATTGTCGAGGCCTTTTTCAATAGGCTGAAGACTTGCTGCCGGATCGAGAATATCCGCCTCAAAGCCGCCGACAGCCTATCCCATTGCATCGCCCTCGCCTGCATCACGGCTTGGAGGGTCGTCTGGATGACGATGCTGCGCAAAGCCGAACCGACCGGCGCCCCCACCGCTGTCTTTACCCAAACCGAGCTGGCGCTGCGCGACAGCACCAGAGGTACACCACCCTCTGGCCGGACCCGCGATATCAATTTCTACTGAGCAGCCGTCGCCAAGCTTGGCGGCTACCTCGTCCGAAACAGGATGCCCCACCCCGAGCAACAGTCCTATGGCGCGGGTTATTCACCTCGCCGATATCGTTATCGGCTTTCAAGCCGCACAAGCCAATCCACACCGCAAAACTCATGGGTAAGTGAAAGGCTTATCGGGTGCTTACTATTCTTCGCGGGCATTGTGGAAACGCAAGCCCCGGCGTCGTGTCCACAGCCGCGTCGCGGCCAAAATGGGCTGTCTGAAGGCTTTCGCAGAAGTCGTCGCCGCGCAAGACCTCCAAACTGCCGACATCCAGATCCGCGCCGCATGGATGAAACGCTTGCCGGCTCGCGGCCCCGCCGACATCCTCCGAATTGCCTAACCACGATAGGCAAAGGGTAAGTAACGGGCCAAGGGCAAGTCACCCTTGATCGTGGCTAGGCCACAACGCCCTTCAAAAAAAGTATCGTATTCATTCAATGAACTCCGGCAAAGCTATTTGCCGCGCGTGCGGTTACAGCGCTTGGCCAGTCAGCAGTTTGGGCTGCGCGCCGCTTAAGCCCGCCGCTTGGCGCATGAAGCCACGGCGCAGGCCGGGGGTGGCGTTTACAAGCCCCAGCCCCAGATCACGCAAGCCCCGCAGCACAGGATTATCATTGGAAAAAAGGCGGTTGATCCCGTCCATTCCCAAAGCCATGGCCGTTGTGTCAAAGCGCCGCCAGCTTTGGTAGCGCTGCAATACGTCCAAGGCGCCGATATCCTCGCCACGCCTTTTGGCCTGCACCAGCACTTCGGCCAAGGCCGCCACATCCCGAAGGCCAAGGTTCAGACCCTGCCCCGCCAAAGGATGCACACCATGCGCAGCATCACCCACCAGCGCCAATCTTGGCGCAACGTAGCTGTCGGCCAAGGACAAGCTAAGCGGATAGCTAAAGCGCGCGCCCGCCAACTTTATCTCGCCCAGAAAATCCCCAAAGCGCGGGCGCAGTTCTGCCAAAAAGGCGTCATCCTCCAAAGCGGCCAAGCGGGCAGCGGCCGCATCCTGCTCGCTCCATACGATGGACGCGTGATGCCCCCCCGCCAAGGGCAAGATCGCCAAGGGCCCGCCGGGCATAAAAAATTGATGCGCCGAACCGCCATGGGGACGCGTATGGTGCACCGCGGTCACCAGCGCTGTCTGGCCGTAAGACCAACCCTGCCGCCCAATTCCCGCCCGCACCGCCGTGCCCGAGGCGCGCCCGTCACATCCCACCACCAAGCGCGCCCGAAGTACCCCACCCGAAGCCAGCGTCACCTGCCCCGCCCCCTGCGCCACCACGGTTTCGCCTGACATCAGCGTGATCGCAGGCTGGGCCGCCATGGCCGCCAGGAAGCCCGCATAAAGGTGGCGGTCTTCGACCATATAGCCCATCGGGCCATCTTCCATCTCGGCGGCATCGAACTGTAGTGCAAAAGGGGAAGCTCCCTCGCCCGCGCGGCCATCGCTGGCGACGACCTGCAAGATGGGCTGGGCTGTCACCGGCCAAACGCCCACCGCCGCCAACAACCGTTGCGAGGCAAGCGCCAAGGCATAGGCCCGCCCGTCAAAACCCACCTCGGCCCGCGTCGCGGCTTGGCGTGCGTCGACCACGCTCACGCGCAAACCGGCTTGCGCCAAGGCCAAGGCCAAGGCGGGCCCGTTCAGCCCGCCGCCCACGATAACAACATCTGATTGCTGTGCTTTGCTCATGGCGCATCATCTGCCAAAGGGGCGACAAAGTCCACCATCGGCGGATGCAAAAGCATCTGCACTTTCCCTTTTCCATTCGGCGCTTTACGCTGCCCCCTGATCCGCCCCGCCAAAGGAAAAGCCCATGTCCACCGCTTGGAACCAGATGTCCGCCGCAGCCCTGGGCCGCGCCATCGAGGCGGGCCAAATCAACCCTGTCGAACTGGCCGAGCATTTCCTTGATGCCGCAACCCAGCACCCGATTGGCCTGCGCATCTACGCTCGACTGACCCCCGCCCGCGCACGCGGTGAGGCCATGTCAGCAGCCGCCCGCGCCAAATCGGGTCTGCGCCGTCACCCCCTCGACGGGGTGCCGCTGTCGTGGAAAGACCTGTTTGACACCGCAGGCGTAGCGACCGAGGCAGGCTCGGCGCTTCTCAAGGGCCGAATGCCGCACACGGATGCCCAAGTTTTACAGACAGCGACCCTGCTGGGCGCGGTCGCTTTGGGCAAGACACACATGTCGGAACTGGCCTTTTCCGGCTTGGGCTTGAACCCGGTGACAGCAACGCCGCCCTGTATAAATGACGATCAAGCCGTGCCGGGGGGATCCTCTTCTGGCGCTGCGGCTTCGGTGGCCTTCGGGCTGGCCCCGGCGGCGATTGGCTCTGACACGGGCGGATCAGTGCGCATTCCTGCGGCCTGGAACGATCTGGTCGGGCTGAAAACCAGCCTTGGCCTTTTGTCGACGAAAGGGATCGTGCCGCTCTGCGACAGCTTTGACACAGTCGGCCCGATCGCGCGCAGCGTCGAGGATTGTGCCCTGCTCCTCTCACTGCTCGCAGGCACCAAGCCCGCCGATCTCTGCGGCGCCAGCCTGACAGGGGCACGCCTTGGCGTGCTGCAAACCACAGCGCTGGACGATCTGCGCCCCGCCCCGGCCCGCGCCTTTGAAAGCGCCCTGCCCCGCCTGTCGGCGGCAGGCGCGCAGATCACCCAGATCGCCGCCCCCGAAGTGGCCGAGGCCCTCGCCCTCGCCGCAGCCCTCTTTCCCGCCGAGGCCTACGCCATCTGGGGCACCGCCATCGAAGCCGCCCCGCAAAAGATGTTCCCTCGCATCTTGGACCGCTTTCGCGCAGGCGCGGACGTTTCAGCCACAGACTATATCACCGCCCGCCGCCGCCTGACCCAGTTGCGTGCGACCTTCGCCGAAAGAACGCGCAGCTTTGATGCCGTCCTTGTGCCCACATCGGCCATCCTGCCGCCCGATGCCAAGCGCCTGATGACTGATGACGCTTATTACGTCCGTGAAAACCTGCTGGCCCTGCGCAACACAAGGATCGGCAACCTGATGGATCAATGCGTCCTCACCCTGCCCACAGGCCACCCGTCCTGCGGTCTGTCGCTCATGACTGCGCCGCGCGCAGAGGCCCGCCTGCTGCGCCTTGGCCAAGCCACCGACCGCGCCCTGTCCTAATCCCCCTTTCCTGTCCCCCCCCAGCCCCCCC
>CAXNKP010000118.1:0-6683 GCA_964202815.1 Stagnihabitans sp.
CCACGACCTCACCACCAAAGGCATCGCCGATCACCACCCGGTCGCCTAAGGCTGCAACATCGCCAAGGCCCGACACAGTCACCGTGCCCCGCCCAATAGAACTGACGCGCCCAAACCGCGTTCTGACCACCACCGATGAGATTTCGGCAACCAAAGAATCAAAAAATCCTACCATTTGCGCCTCCCGCAAGGATGTCGAAACCTTTTTTAAAGGAATCACTCTTAAGCCTTAGTGAAGTTGGTCGAGGGAGAAGCCCGAGATGTTAGAAACACTGACCCTGACACGCATATCAGCCGCCTTGGCAGAGCACGCATCCACACGAATGGATCAAATTGCACGCAATGTGGCCCAAGCCGATACGCCCGGCTACAAGGCGATGGACCTGCCTGATTTCGCGCAGGTTTACGACACTGGCTTTCAAGGCGGCATGCGCACGACAAACCCGCGCCACATCTCCACGACATTAGCCAAAGCCCAACCCATGGCCCAACTCGCCGGGGCAGAGGTGCAGCCCAACGGCAACACCGTCTCGCTTGAACGCGAAATGGTGAAATCTGTCGCTGTCCGGCAAGAGCATGACATGGCCTTAGCCGTTTACAGCCACGCACGCGACATTCTGCGCGCAAGTTTGGGGCGCAAGTAACCCATGGCTGACTTGTTGAAATCGCTCAGCTACGCCGCCTCGGGGATGGAAGCGCAATCAGCCAGACTGCGTCATGTGGCGGAAAACATCTCAAATGCCGACACACCGGGCTATCACCGCAAACTGGTGGCGTTTGACGAAAATATGGCAGACGGCACGGTTCAGGCAGGCCAAGTCGTCTTGGATAAAACCCCATTGGACCGGGTCTATGATCCGGGAAATCCTCTGACCGATGCGACTGGCTACTATGACGGCTCGAATGTCGATCTGGTGGTCGAAGTGGCGGACGCGCGCGAAGCGCAGCGTAGTTATGAGGCGAACCTCAAAATCTTTGATCAGGCAAGGTCGATGACCCAAAGCCTGTTTGACCTGTTGCGAAGGTAATCCAGAATGGACATGAAAACTTCCTACGCAGCGCAGCTGTACGCCAAGGCGCGCAACGTCGCGGCCCCAACGCCGCAAACTGCCCAAGGTAACAGTGCCTTTGGCCAGTTTGCCCAAAGCTTCGCGGATACGCTTGCCAAAGGCGAGCAAACGGCGACATCGGCCATGACCGGTGGCGCCGACCCGCAGGCCTTGGTGCAGGCTTTGGCCAATTCACAACTGGCGGTCGAAACCGTGTCGACCCTGCGCGACAAGGTGGTCGAGGCCTATCAGGAAATCTTGAGGATGCCGATATGACCGAGACCGTTTTGTTTGACACTCTGCGCGCCGCCTTGTGGATCACGGTGCAAATGTCGCTACCCCTGCTCAGCGTAGGGCTGATCGTAGGGCTCTTGGTCGGGCTGTTTCAAGCACTGACGTCAATCCAAGAAAATACTCTGACCTTTGTGCCCAAAGTGGCTGCGATGCTGGTCGTTTTCTGGGTCTCGATGAGCTTTATGACATCCACCCTTCTTACCTTTTTTATCGGCACCATCGTGCCACTGATCGCGGGGGCCTAGGGTATGGATGCTTCGGGTTATGTCACCCTGTCGCGGCAAAGCGGGCTTTTGAGCCAGATGGAGGCGATTGCCAACAACATTGCCAACGCCTCGACGGCGGGCTTCAAGCGCGAAGGCACGATCTTTGCTGAATTCATCACCTCGGCGGGGAAAGGGCCTTCGCTGTCGATGGGCTTTGCAAACACCCGCGCGGTTGACCTGCAACAAGCCGCCCTCAGCGCCACCGGAGGCACCTTCGATTTCGCTATTGAAGGGACAGGATTTTTTCTTGTGCAAACGCCGGAAGGCCAAAGGCTAACGCGCTCAGGCAGCTTTACGCCGGGGGCTGACGGCACTTTGCAAACCGCAGATGGTAACGCGCTACTCGATGCCTCAGGTTCTGCCATCATGCTGCCGCTGGGGGCAAAGAACATTGGCCTGGCGCGGGACGGATCTTTATCGATCGATGGCGCGCCGTCGGCCAAAATGGGCCTTTGGGCCCCTATCGATCCCTTGACCCTCACTCATCAGCAGGGTGCCATGTTTTCCGCCGACGGCTACCAAATCGGCGAGGGCAAGATTGTGCAGGGCCATCTGGAAGACAGCAATGTCGACCCCGTTTCCGAAGTGGCCCAGATGATTAGCGTCCAGCGCGCTTATGAATTGGGCCAAAGTTTTCTTGACCGCGAGGATGACCGCACCCGCGCCGTTATCCAAACCCTTGGCAGATAGGAAAGATAATGAACGCCCTGCAAATCGCAGCTTCGGGGATGAGCGCGCAGCAAATGAAGGTCGATGTTGTGTCAAACAACTTGGCCAACATGTCGACCACGGCCTACAACGCCCGCCGCGCCGACTTTGCTGATTTGATGTATCAGCAGGTTCAAAAGCCCGGCATGATCTCCTCCGAAGGGGGCACGATGCTGCCGACGGGCGTGCAACTGGGCATGGGCGTGCGGCCCGCGTCCGTGTCGGTCATTTTGCAGCAAGGCGTGCTGAGCGAGACCGGTGGTGATCTGGATCTGGCCGTGCAAGGCAAGGGCTATCTTGAGGTCACGTTGCCATCGGGCGAAACGGCCTATACCCGCGATGGCGGTCTGAATCGCACGGCAGATGGACTGATCGTTACCTCAGACGGGTATCAAGTAAACCCTGGAATCACGATTCCGTCTGATGCCAAAAGCATCGCCATCAACGCCGATGGCGAGGTTTACGCCTTTTTCGAAGGCCAAATAGACCCCACACAACTCGGCCAGTTTACTCTTGCCATCTTCAGCAATGAAAAAGGACTCGAGGCAACTGGATCAAACCTGTTTCTGGAAAGCGCCGCCTCTGGCCCGCCGATGGAAGGGGCGGCTGGTAGCCAAGGGTTTGGCGTTTTGCGGCAGGGCTATCTGGAATCCAGCTCGGTCGATTCCGTGCAGGAGATCACCGAACTGATCAAGGCCCAGCGCGGTTATGAACTGAACGCCAAAGTCATCACCGCCGTCGATCAAATGATGGCCGCGACGACGCAGGTGAAGTGATGCGGTTTTTGATTTTGGCAGCCCTTTTGCCTGCAGCCTCTATGGCCGACAGCGTGGTCGCCACCCGCACAATCAGGGCGCAAAATGTGATCTCTGCGGAAGATTTGGCCATGGTTCCGGCTGAGATTGCGGGGGCACTAACATCGGCCGATGCCGCAGTGGGGTTGGAGGCCAAAGTGACCCTTTTTGCCGGCCGGCCCGTTCGCGCGGCCGACCTGGTGCAGCCCGCGCTGATCCAGCGCAATCAAGTGGTGTCTGTCGTTTATCAGGTCGCAGGCCTGACCATTCGCACCGATGGCCGCGCGTTAGAGCGGGGGCGGGCAGGCGCTATGATTAAAGTGATGAACCTCTCCTCGCACCTGATGGTTCAGGGTGCCGTAACGGCTGACGGCAGCGTGCGCGTCAGCCCCAACCTGCAAGAGTGACGCGAATGCGTAAAAGTTTAACGGCTTTCCTGATGCTCACCGCCTGCGGCAATCTAGACCAAGTGGGCCGCAGCCCAGAATTTGCCGCCATGCCCAACAGCCCTGCCCAGAATGGTGTGTATTCCACTCTGCCCGCCGCCTCCAATGCCCGGGGATCGACAGAACAATCCTCGCTTTGGACGGCGCAGCGCAGTTCACTTTTGGGCGACCACCGCGCTAGCGCGCGGGGCGATATTCTGACCGTGGTGGTTGAAATCGACGATCAGGCAACGCTCAACGATTCCACCGGCCGCAGCCGCACTGCCAGTGACAAAGTGGGGATGCCGTCTTTGTTTGGTATTCCACAACGTTTGGATGCCGCCGTGCTGCCCGATGGGGCAAGCTCGGCTGACTTGGTGTCGGTCAACTCAGCCTCGACCTTTGCAGGAACCGGGACAGTCACCCGCGCTGAGAAAGTCACCCTGCGGCTGGCCGCTACTGTGGTGGAAGAATTGCCCAATGGCGTTTTGCGCATTGCGGGCCAACAGCAAGTGCGGGTCAACAACGAAATGCGCGATCTGATCGTCAAGGGCTATGTGCGGCCGGACGACATCTCTCGCCAAAATGAGATTACCTATGACAAAATAGCGGAGGCGCAAATATCTTACGGTGGGCGCGGGCAGATCACCGATGTGCAGCAACCTGGCTGGGGACAGCAGGCGGTTGATGCGATTATTCCATTCTAGCCGCCATGATCCGTAAACTTCTCCCGCTGATTTTGGGCCTCCTTGGGCTTTGCCTAGGGGCAGGCGGCGGCTATTTCTTGCGGGCCAGCCGCTTTGCACCCATCCATGATGAGCAGCCTATCGCGCAACAAGCTGCACCAAAGGCCCCGCATGGGTCTGACGCGGAGCCGCTGAAAGACTATGCCAAACTGGCCAACCCGTTTATTGTCCCGGTTCTGGTGAAAGGTAGGGTCTCATCCTTGATGGTTTTGTCGCTAAGCTTAGAGGTCAGTGCTGGTGCCACACCCGTTGTCGACGCGGCAGAACCGAAATTGCGCGACGCAATTTTGCAAGTGCTGTTTGATCATGCGAATTTTGGCGGATTTGACGGATCTTACACCGATGCCGCCAATCTTGTCGTTCTGCGCGCCACCTTATTGGAGGCGGCTCAGTCGGTGCTGGGCGAAAAGGTCACAGATGTCCTGATAACTGATATTATCCGTCGCAACGGTTAGGGCCTTTGGGCTGGTTTGCCAACCTCTGCACAACCTGATCTCGCCCAAAAGCCAGGGCAGCGTCTTGCAGGGCGTGATGCCAATCAGCAGTCTGGCGTGCCAAACCCAAATTGATCTCGCTGCGTCGATGATCTGCCCAGACAGCGTAGCGCAACGCCACTTCTTGTGCCATAATCGTCGGCAGATTGTTTGGCGGTTGAGGGGCATCGAGCGCTGCCAATCTGTCTAAACTTTCTTTCCGCGCTTGGGCCGCCCTGTGCAATACGTGCATTTTCGTCTGATGCATCAGCGCGCTGAGTTGGCTTAGGCGGCGCAGTTTTTCAAGGTCTTTCACCGTGGCGCCATTCCCTTGGCCCTCTTGCGCATCGCTTCGGCAAAACGAATGGCGGCGGCGACGGATTTGTAGTGTTCAGGCCGGATCGGTTGGCCAATTTCAACCGTCGCATATATAGCGCGAGCAGTTGGTGGATCACGATGCACCAGAACGCCCGCCTCTGCTGCCTTGGCGCGAATGCGGGTCGCTAGGTCATCGACGCCCTTGGCCACACACACTGGTGCCGTCCGATCGCCTCTGCGCCATTTCAGAGCGACAGCGTAATGGGTTGGGTTGACAAGCACCACATCCGCCTTGACCACATCTTGAAGCATTTGCGCCATAGCGATCTCACGCCCTTTTTGCTGGCGTTGACCTTTGGTATGGGGGTCGCCTTCGCTTTCCTTGTGCTCATCGACCATTTCTTGCCTTGTCATCCTGTTACGGCGGCGATGTTGCAGCCACTGCCAGCCATAATCCAAAGTGCCAAAGACAAGGCTGGTCAGAAAGGCCAAAAATACAAGATGCACGAGGATTTGCAGCAGAAAAACAAAGGTTTGGCCGGCAGAATAGCGTAGGCTTTGTATCACTTGGTCGCCATAGCGCGGCACAAGCCCTGCCACTAAGGCGCAAATTACCATCAGCTTGAACAGTCCATTTGCAAAAGCAAACAGGCCATCGGCCCCGAATTTTTGCCCCAACCCCGCCAAAGGCGAGATACGCGACCAATTAGGTACAATCCGATCAGGGGCAAAGGTAACCCCCCGCTGCACTGCGGTCACGGCGATGGCCGCGACCAGTGGCAACATCATCAGTGCCAAAACTGGCGCCCCAAAGCCGGCCAGCGCGCCCAAAGTGGGGGCTTGACCCGCGCGGAGCCAGCTTTGCGAAAGCTGGTCAGACTGGGCGATCATGCTTGCGGCGACCGCTCCAAGCCTATCTATCGCCGCAGGGCCCAAAAGCGTGAAACCCAGGCCCAAAGCCCCATAAACTGCTGCCGTCGACAAATCGACTGAGCTTGGCACATCGCCGCGCTTGCGAGCCTCGTCGAGCCGCTTTTGCGACGGTTCAAATGACTTTTCCGCGTCTTGATCGCTCATGGCAACACCAGGGTTGGATGCGCAAGAAAGGCATGAAAACCCTCTAGCCAGAGGGTTAAGATCAGTGGAGTGGTAAGGGCCATCAAGATTAGGGCCCCCAACGTTAAAACTGGCGCTCCGACCAACGACACGGGCATTTGCGGCATGGCGCGGTTGATCACCCCTAGCGCCACGTTGTAAATGACCGAACCGATTACAAAAGGCGCCGCTAACGACAGTGCCAAGCCAGTGGCCGCCACCACCCGCTCCAAACCCCAATGTGCCAGATCAGCGGTGGAGGGCAAACGCCCGACGGGCAAAATGTCATAAGACATTACCAAAAGACTGGCTGCGCGCACGTGCAGCCCGGCTCCCACGGCCAGGGCAAGGCTGGCCATGATCAGTAAATTTCCAATGGCGGGCTGTGGTTCTGGCGTGGCACCAGCGAAAAGCTGCGACAATGACGTGGTTTGTGCCACAATCTCGGCCGCCGTCTGCAAGGCCAAAACGAACAGGCGCAGGCCAATACCGAGGCTAAGGCCCGCCACCACCTC
>CAXNKP010000119.1:0-6654 GCA_964202815.1 Stagnihabitans sp.
TGAAGATGGCTTGCGCACCTTAACGCCGGCTTATTCGCTGACTGATGCGCCAGATGCCCCCGAAATGCCCCGCGTGAAGGGGCAGATCACAATGGACCACGTCTCTTTTGCCTATGGGCGCAAGGCGGGTGGGTTGCGCGATGTGTCGCTGAATGTGGCGCCGGGGGAAAAGATCGGCATCGTGGGGGCCTCGGGCGCGGGCAAGTCGACTTTGGTGGCTTTGCTGCTGCGGCTTTATGATACCGAAAGCGGGAATATCCGGTTGGACGGGGTAGATGTGCGGTCCGTCACCCAAGAATCGCTGCGCCGCCAGATTGGCATGGTCACGCAGGAAACGGCGATGTTCAACCGCTCGGCGCGTGAGAATATCCTGTACGGTCGCCCCGATGCGACCGAGGCCGAGATGTTCGCCGCCGCCCGCGCCGCCGAAGCGCATGAGTTCATTTTAACCCTGAAAGACCACCAAGGCCGCAGCGGCTATGACGCTTTCTTAGGCGAACGCGGCGTCAAACTGTCGGGCGGGCAGCGCCAGCGCATCGCCCTTGCCCGCGCCTTTTTGAAAGACGCGCCGATCTTGGTGCTGGATGAGGCAACATCTGCCCTTGATTCCGAGATTGAGGCCAGCGTTCAAGATGCCTTGGGTCGGATCATGCAGGGCAAAACGGTGCTGGCTATCGCCCACCGCCTGTCGACCATCGCCGAAATGGACACGATCATCGTGCTGGATCAGGGCCACATCGTCGAACAGGGCACCCATCCGCAGCTTTTGGCCCTTGGGGGGCTTTACGCGCGCTACTGGAACCGTCAAAGCGGCGGCTTCATCGGCGTTGACGACAAGGAAGCGGCAGAGTGACATTTACCATCGCGCGGATCGGCCATTTGGGCGACGGGATTATTCAAGGCCCCGAGGGGTCGATCTTTGCCCCCCAAACCCTACCGGGCGAGGAAGTTGAAGGCACGGTCAAAGGCGACACTTTGGCCGATGTGCGGATTTTGACGCCATCCATCCACCGCGTGAAGCCGCCCTGCAGCCATGCGCGCACCTGCGGCGGGTGCATGATGCAGCACGCCTCTGATGCGTTTGTGGCAGATTGGAAAACCTCTATTGTGCGCACAGCCCTTGCTGCCCAAGGGTTAGAGGCGGATTTGCGCCCTATTGTCACCTCTCCGCCCCGATCACGCCGCCGCGCCACTTTGGCAGCGCGCCGTACCAAGGGCGGGGTTCTGATGGGCTTTCATTCTCGCGCCTCTGATGTGTTGGTGGCGGTGCCGCAGTGCCAGTTGCTACACCCCGATCTGGTCAACGCCTTCCCCGCCCTTGAGGCGATTGTGAAACTGGGCGGATCGCGCAGTCAGGAAATGGATCTGGCCATCACGCGCACCACCTCGGGGCCGGATGTGGCCGTCACGGGCGGCAAGCCTGCCGATTCCACCCAGCGGATGGACTTGGCCCGACTGGTCGAATCCTTTGGCCTGTCGCGCCTAAGCTGGAACGGCGAGGTCATCGCCCAACGCGCCCAACCCATGATGCGCTTTGGCCGCGCAAATGTGCCCTTGCCCGTCGGGGCCTTTTTGCAACCCACGGCCGAAGGCGAAGCAGCCCTTCTGGCCAGCGTGAAAGCGGCCGTAGGCCCTGCCCGCCGTATCATCGACCTGTTCGCAGGTATCGGCACTTTCGGCCTGCCCTTGGCCGAGAACGCCGAAATTCACGCGGTTGAGGGGGATGTTGCCATGCTGACCGCGCTGGACAAAGGCTTTCGCATGGCCGAAGGCATCAAGCGCGTGACCAATGACATCCGCGACCTGTACCGCCGCCCGCTGGAACCGGACGAGTTCAAGGGCTATGACGCTGTCGTCATCGACCCGCCCCGCGCCGGGGCCGAGGCGCAAAGCCATACCTTGGCCAAGTCGAAAGTACCCGTCATTGCCGCTGTGTCGTGCAACCCGGCCACCTTTGCCCGCGATGCCAAAATCTTGACGCAAGCGGGCTACAAGCTGAACTGGGTGCAGGTGATCGACCAATTCCGCTGGTCGCCCCATGTGGAATTGGCGGCCCAGTTCTCACTGTAAGGTGCCTGTGGCACAAGCCACTGGCCAGACCACAAGCTTTGCGCTAAGTCGAGAAAAACAATCATGCAGGCAGGATATGGCAGGGTTTCTTCGGGTCATCTTTGTGACCCTTGCAATACTGGGACTGGCGTCCTGCCTTCAAACACCCAATAAATACAGCTACAACGGCGAAAGCGTCACCACGATCGAGGTGCATAAAGCAGATCGCAAGATGTACTTGCTGCATGGCCGCAAGGTGCTGAAGGAATATCGCATCCAGCTTGGCAGCACGCCTGTTGGCCCCAAGCGGTTTGAAGGCGACGGCAAAACGCCCGAAGGCGCTTACCGAATTAGCCAGCACAACCCGAAATCCACCTACCACTTGTCGCTGCGGATCTCTTACCCCAACAACGCCCAAAGCGCCTTTGCCAAGGGGGCTGGCAAAGAGCCGGGAGGAGATATTTTCATCCACGGCCAACCCGGATGGACAAAGGTCAAAGGCGATTGGACAGCGGGCTGCATCGCTGTGACCAATAAAGAGGTGGAAGAGATCTACGCCATGGTCAAAGATGGCACGCAGATCAACATCTATCCCTAAGGCGCGGGCTTTAGGCGACGGTGCCTATCAGCATCGTCCACCAAAGCTTGCCCGAGGGTTCTTGAAACCACGAAAACCCTACCTCGGTGGCCCTTGCGTCCAAAACCATGTCGCGCGTGTCGGCTCGGTTCATCCAATCTGACAAGGTTACCAGTTCGGTCTGATAAGTTTCTGAGATCAACTCTCCCAGCAATTTGCCAGAATAGCCCACCCGCTGCACCCGCACCAATGGCGAAGAACCGTCAGATCCAAAATGCCAAGGCCGGTTTTGCACCGCCATATCGCGCGAATGGGTCGCGCAAGCGGCGATCAGGGCAGCATCAAACTGCACTTGCGGCACACCTTTGCTTTGGCGCAGCGCGTTGACGGCATCCAGCATCCGGTAGGCGACCACTGATTCGTCGCCCGACTTGATATGATACACCTGCGGCAAAGGCTTCCCGTCTGACCCCACCGGAGTGGGGGCGGGTTTGGCACAGGCCGCCAAAGCCGCTGCGGCACCAAGTAGCAAAGCCCTGCGTCGATCCATTCTGCGTCACCTGTCTTGGGCCCTTAAAGGGCTTCTGAATCCTGTCCTGTGTCTCTAGCAGCTATTCTTCGCAAGAAAAACCCATGGCAAGGTCTGGCCGCTTGCCTCGGCTGTGAATTGCTGCGGCAGCCTAATCGGTATATGATCTCGACCATCAAGCAGAGGCTGCCATGAAAAGGAGATCAGCGCATGACTGACGACAGCAAAACCCTCGGTCGCCGCCTGTTTCTGACAGGTGCCGCGGCAGGGCTTGCGGCCGCGGGCCTTCCGGGGCAGGCGCAGAATTTTGCCAACTCTACCGAGTTTGAAGCACCCACGACCGAAGGCAACGAACGGGCGAATATCTCAAGCTTTCGCCTGCGGTCTTGGCAGGATTATTTCGCCAACACCGACAATGGCGCAATTTTGGTCGATATCACCTCGCGCGCGCTGCATTTTTGGTCGCAGGATCAATCGATCTATAGGCTTTACCCAACTTCCGTGCCCTTGACCGAAGAATTGACCAAGCGTGGCAGCACCAGCGTGATCAAGAAAGTCGTCAACCCACGCTGGGTGGCCACGAAGGGACAGTTAGAGCGTAACCCCGACTGGCCAAAATCGGTTGAGGGCGGGTCACCGGAAAACCCCCTTGGGGTGAGGGCACTGTACTTGGGCTGGCCCACCTACCGTATTCATGGCACCCATGACAGTCGCAAAATCGGCCGCCGCTCCTCTAATGGTTGCATCGGCCTTTACAACGAACAGATCGTGGAGTTGTTTGAACTGGCTTCTGTCGGCACGCAGGTCTTGCTGATCTAGGCCGCCGCGCAGGGTTTTGATATGTCAGAATTGTGTTGAACGCGGCACAATTCCGTGACCTTTTCGCTTTATTGATGATTCCTTTGGTTTGACAAGCAAAAATTATATTGAAACTGTTGCAAAGTTGCGTGTGAACTGCTTCTAAGGCAGTATGAGGAACTGTCTTGGGCGCGCCCGCCGCCTCTGCAAACATTCGGTTGGGCGCTTTAAATGGAGAATACAATGAAAAAAATCGCTCTGGCTGCTGCTTTGTCTCTGGCTGCTTCGTCCGCTTTCGCTGGCGGCGTTGCTGAGCCCGTCGTTGAACCGGTTGTTGCTGAAACCACCTCGTCGTCCGCTGGCGGCATGGTTGTTCCGTTGCTGCTGCTGCTGGTCGTCGCCGCAATCGCTTCGTCGAACTAATCTTACAGGCGATTCGGTTGGTCGGCATCGCGTGAAAGACGGCAGTCTGACTGCCGTCTTTTTTCGCAGGATATGGTATATTTAGCAATGTTGATCAAAACTTAGCTTGCCCAGTTGCAAAAGCGCTGCCGAAATGCTTTTATGCTGCCACGAGCAACAATTCTGTCGCGTCCCACGCGGATCAAGCGGCTGGATAAACAAAACGGAGATCAAAATGAAAAAATTCGCTCTCGCCGCCGCCCTGACGCTGGCCGCTTCCACCGCTTTCGCTGGCGGCATGGCTGAACCTGTCGTTGAAGCTGCACCGGTTGTCGCTGAAACCACCTCGTCGTCCGCTGGCGGCATGGTTGTTCCGCTGCTGCTGCTGCTGGTTGTCGCTGCGATCGCCTCGTCAAACTGAGAATTCCTGTCTGAATCGCGCTTAAGGTTTACAGGCAGATATTTTGGAAGGACGGCGGGTGACTGCCGTCCTTTTTTCCTTTATCCCAGCCAGCCGCCCAGATTTTCGCGGATGATGCCCGACAGCGCCGCGATATGGGCGGGGTGGTCGTTCAGGCAGGGAATATAGGTGAAGCTTTCACCGCCCGCGTGCATAAAGGCTTCGCAAATCTCGCCCTGAATTTCTTCTAGCGTTTCGATGCAATCGGCCGAAAAAGCTGGCGCCATGACGGCGATGCGCTTTTTGCCCGCCTTGGCCAGTTCGGCCACGTGTTCGACGGTATAGGGCTTCAGCCAGACCTCGCGTCCGAAAACTGATTGAAAGCTGACATCAATTGCCCCCTTCTCCCAACCCAACGCCTCACGCAACAGGCGGGTCGTTTTCGTGCATTGGCAATGGTAGGGGTCGCCCTCCATCAAATAGCGCAAAGGCATGCCGTGATAGCTGGTCACCAGAATATCGGGCTTATGGTCCAGCTTGGCATAGGCATCGGTCACCGATTGCGCCAAGGCCTGAATATATAGCGGATGTTCGAAGTATTCCGCCACAGTACGCACTGCCGGTTGGCGCTTTTCTGTCGCAAGGGCGCGAAAGAAGGCATCGTTGGCCGTGGCCGAGGTGGCACCCGCATAATGCGGATACAGCGGGAAAAACACGATCTTTTCGCACCCTGCCGCTATCATGGCCTTAACTTTTGACGCGGTTGACGGGTTGCCATAGCGCATACAGAAATCAACCATGATCTGATCGCCATAGACTGCGGTCAGGTTGTCTTTGATCGCCGCTGTCTGCTGCTTTGTGATGGTCAAAAGCGGGCTTTCGTTCAGGTCGTGGTTCCAGATCAATTTGTAATTCGCCCCTGACTTTGACGGCCGCACCGTCAGGATAATGCCCTGAAGGATCGGTTGCCATTTCCAATCGGGCAGATCAACCACGCGCTTGTCGGACAAAAACTCGTTCAGATAGCGGCGCATCGGCCAGTAGTCATAACCATCTGGCGTTCCCAGATTGGCCAGAAGCACGCCCACCCGCGGGGTTTTCACAACAGGGTGGCTGGCCGGTGCATGGGCCAAGCGTCCGGTTCCGGGGGTGACATCCGTCATCTGCTGCTCCTTGATTCGTCAGGCACAGATAGTGGCAATCTGCGTCAAATCAAATACCTGCATCGCTGGGCAGCTTCACTTCTGGCACCGAAAGCACATCTGACAGCCGGTTAGAGGCTGATCCCGGCCTAAGGGGTTTGGGTTGGCTGTCATCAGGGGCCCAGCCTGTCAGCACGACGATTTCAAAAGTGGCGGGAATCTTGCCATCTGCGCCGCCATAGCTTTGCTGGTACAAGTCTGCTGCGCGGGCAAACACCGCGCGTTGGGTGGGTTTGCGCAGGCGTGCAGCCATGGCATTGCCCTCGCCCATAGCGCGCAGGTCTTGCATCAGGTGAAAAGCGTCTCGGTAGCGTACTTGGGTGCTAAAGCTGTCGGCCACGGGCAAGGCAAAGCCTGCCCGTTGCAACAAACCACCCAGATCGCGAATCTCTGCCATGGGCAGCACGCGCGGCGATAGGCCGCCTGTCACTTCGGCTTCGGCCTGAGCGAGGCAGGCGCGCAATTCGTGCAGCGTTTGGCCGGCAAAAAGCAGCGCCATAAACCAACCGTCTGGCCTAAGTGCGCGGCGGCATTGCACCAATTGGCCAACGGGGTCATTGGCCCAATGCAGTGCTAAGGCATGCACCACCAAATCCTGCGCGCCAATGCCAAGGTTTAGCACCTCGTCATCGGCAATTGTGGGCGTTTTTGGCCAAAGTTGCGCAAAACCTGTCACCACCACAGGGTCTGTAAAGGT
>CAXNKP010000120.1:0-6645 GCA_964202815.1 Stagnihabitans sp.
GTTGATATTGGCCCAAGCGGCCATGGCCATGTCATTCAGCCCGATCAAGCCCAGATCGTCGGGCACCCTTAGCCCCACCGCTTGGGCCGCTGACAAAGCGCCGATGGTCAACACATCGTCGGCGCAAAAGTAAGCCTCGGCCCTTGGGCCAGATAAAAGGCGCGTCATCTCGACCCGCCCCGCCTCAAAGCTGTAAGCCCCCGCAAAGCTGTGGCTGACCATCCCGCCCAAGGCTTGTGCCGCCGCCGCAAACCCCGCCAAACGGTCTTGCGTGGTAGAGGCATCTTTTGGACCGCCCATAAACCCCACATGCCGATAGCCCCGCGCGATCAGCGTTTGGGCGGCCATCTTTCCCGCCGCCACATTGTCGATGCCCACCACATCGGTTTGCCCCGTGGGCCTGCCAAAGGCATGCACCACCGCCACCCCTGCATCACGAAAGGCGCTGGCAAAGCCTTGGGGCAGGTGGGACGTGGCCAGAATGACACCTTCAACCGCGTATTGCCGCAGCAATTGCACCGAGCGCGCCGGACCAGTTTCGTCCGAAAGGTTCACAAGCAAAGGCCGCAGCCCACGATCCTGCAAACCCTTGGTGAACAAATCAAATATCTGCAAGAATACCGGATTGTGAAAGTTGTTCGACACCAGCCCCACCAGTTGGGTTTTGCGCGTGGTTAGGCTGCGGGCCAAAAGGTTGGGGCTATAGCCCAGATCGCGCGCAGCCGCCTCGACCCGCGCGCGCATCTTGGCCGAGACAGAGGCGCCCGCCGTAAACGTCCGCGACACCGCCGCCCGCGACACGCCGGCCCTTTGTGCCACATCTGACAGGGTCACACCCGTCATGTGGCAATCAAAACCTGAATGCCGCGCGCTTCGAACGCCTGCGCGTCGGTATCGGAGATACCTGCATCCGTGATGAAAGACTGAATCAGCTCTAACGCGCCCAAACGGGTGAACGAGGATTTGTTGATCTTGGAACTGTCCGCCACCAGATAGACATGCGAGGCCGCTTTGATCATCGCCTCTTTCAACTGCAAATCGGCAAAAGACGGATAGGTCAGCCCCGCATCCAAGGCCACCCCCGCCGTGGCCAAGAACAGCTTTCCGGCAAAGATGTTGCGAAAGTAATCCACCGATTTGTCGCCTGACAGCGACAGGGTCGGTGCTTTGAACTGCCCGCCCGGCATATGCACCGCACAGCCCGGCACGGCCCCCAAGATCAGTGCGATGTTCAGCGCGTTGGTGATCACGGTCAAGTCTTTGCGCGAGGTGAGCCTTGTGGCGATTTCGGTCGTCGTGGTGCCTGCGTCTAAAATCAGCGTCTCGCCATCCCCCACCAAGGATGCAGCCAGTGCGCCGATCTTGCGCTTTTTGCCCATATTCTCTTGATTATGTAGCGTCACCGCCGAAACTTGGGCGGGTACCGAGGTCAAAAACGCCCCACCATGTTCGCGCGTGACACTGCCGTCATGCCCTAGCCGTTCCAGATCATGGCGGATTGTGGCCTCTGACACCTGAAAAGCCCCCGCCAGATCGCGCACGCGGGCAGAGCCTTCTTCCTGAATCCAGTCCAGAATTCGGCGGCGGCGCGGTTCGGCCAAAAGGCCTGTGATGGGGTCGGTGGGCGGTTTCACGGGCGATCCTGCTGTTTGGGCCAGCATAGCACCGCCAGTTTCGATTACAAACGAAAGCATTCAACGGTAAACGATATCAAACGCAAGGAGGTTTTGATGGCGTTGCACATTCGCAGACAGGTGACTTTGGGGGGGGTGATCGGCTCAAGAGCCTTCTTTAGCCCCGCCCCGTGCCAAGAGTTGCGCCGCCAAACGCTGGCGCAGTTGGACCGTTTGGGCATCAAGACCCTGATCCTACCCTATGAGGCGACCGCCAATGGGGCCGTGCAATCCATTCCCGATGCGGAGCTTTACGCGGCCTATTTCAAAGAACACCGTGACCAGATTGACGGCTTGGTGATCTGCCTGCCCAACTTCGGCAATGAAATTGCCATCGCCGAACTGGTCAACCGCGCCAAGCTGAACGTGCCGATCTTGCTGCAAGCCTCAAATGACGAGGTTGACAAAGGCTCGGTCAGCCAGCGCCGCGATGCCTTTTGCGGCAAGATTTCTGTGACCAACAACTTCTACCAATACGGCGTGCCCTTTAGCGAAACCACCAGCCACACCTGCGACACATCCGGCGCGGAATTTGGCGCCGATCTGGAACGCTTTGCCCGCGTCTGCCGCACCGTCAAAGGCCTGCGCGGTGCGCGGCTTGGGGCGATTGGTGCGCAGACGGGCGCGTTTCAAACCATGCGCTACAGCGAAAAGCTGCTACAAGCGGGGGGCGTCACGGTGGTGACGGTGGATCTGTCCGAGATGATGGGGGCGGCATTTCGCGTCAGCGATACCGACGCCGACCTTTTGGCCAAGCTGGAAAAGATCAAGGCCTATGGCCGCATCCCCGCTCATATCAAGCCCGAGCAAATCGCCAAGCAGGCCAAGTGGTCCTTGACCGTTGACCGCTGGATTGCCGAAAACGAATGCGACGCCTCGGCCATCCAATGCTGGCGCTCGCTGCAATACAACTTCGGCTGCGCCACTTGCTTGACGATGAGCATGATGGGCGAAGAGTTGATGCCCTCGGCCTGCGAGGTAGATATCATGGGCGCGCTGTAGATGTATGCGCTGGCACTTGCCTCGGGTGCGCCACCGGCGATTTTGGATTGGAACAACAATTATGGCACCGAAGCGGATAAATGCGTTTGCACCCATTGCGGCAATTTTCCGAAAAAGTTCATTGGGGATAGGCCCGAGATTTCGGAATTGGACGTGCTGGGCACGGTGATTGGCCGCGAGAAGTGCGTTGGGGCGGTGAAGGGCAAGGTCAAGGCGGGGGATATGACGTTCTTGCGTGTGTCGTCTGATGACCGCGCGGGTACGCTCAAAACCTATCTGGGGCAGGGGGCTTTCACCGATGATCCCTTTCCGATGGACGGCGGCATTGCGGTGTCCCATGTCAAAGACCTGCGCAAGCTGATGCGCTTTGTCACGCAAAACGGGTTTGAACATCACGTGGCTATGGTGCGCGGCCACCACGGTGATGTCGTGGCCGAGGCGCTGACGCGCTATCTGAACTGGCCCATCTACCACCACGGGACCCAGGCTGAGGTGCGTCTATGATGGTCAATGATCTTTTGCCAATCATCAAGGCCAAGGCGCTTTGGATGCGCCGCCGAAGCTTTCGCATGGTGTTTGAGGCGCAAATGGGCGATCCGGGTGGTGACTTTTCGGCCATCGATATGCTGGCCACGCTTTACTTCGGCGTGCTGCGCCATGATCCGGCCCGCCCCGATTGGGCGGAGCGTGACCGCTTTATCATGTCCAAGGGCCACGCCTCGGGCGCGCTGTATACAGCACTTTCAGCGGCGGGGTATTTTCCGGAAAGCTGGCTTGAAACCTATATGGCCAATGGGTCCAGGCTGAACGGTCACCCCAACCGCAACCACCTGCCCGGCGTTGAAACAAACACCGGCCCTTTGGGGCATGGGCTGCCCGTGGCGGCAGGCATCGCCATTGCGGGCCAGATCACGGGGGCGGGTTAGCGCACCTTTGTGCTGACCGGCGACGGTGAGTTGCAAGAGGGCTCTAATTGGGAGGCCGTAGCCCTGGCGGGCCACCGCAAGCTGTCGCACCTGACGTTGATCGTCGACCGCAACCGCCTGCAACAGGGCGCTGGCACCGAAGAGATGATCACCCTTGACCCGTTGGATGACCGCCTGCGCGCCTTTGGCTTTGATGTGGAGATGATAGACGGCCACGATCCCGCAGCCCTTCTGGCCGCGCTGTCGGCCCCCCCCACTGCAAAACCCCGCGCGGTGATTGCCAATACCGTCAAGGGCAAGGGCGTGTCGTTCATGCAAAACCAAGCCAAATGGCACCACGGTGTGCCCAACACCACCCAATTTGTCCGATCTGGCGCAAAGCGTGCCTGATGCAGGCGGCGTGGTCTTTGTGCCCGCCTTGGCAGGCTTGGGCGCGCCGCATTGGGACGATAACGCCAAGGGCCTGATCACGGGCATGACCCATGCCACCACCCGCGCCCATCTGGCCCGCGCCACGTTTGAGGCGATTGCCTGCCAGATCGCCGATGTGTTTGATGCGATGGAGCGCGATATGGGCCAAAAGCTGGCAGCACTTCGGGCGGACGGCGGGGCCTCGGGCAACGGGTTGTTGATGCAACTGCAGGCCGATCTTCTGGGCCGCCCAGTATTGCAATCGCAGGTCACAGAGGTGGGGGCCTTGGGCGCTGCGGCCATGGCGTTTCGCAGTTTTGGGGTTGACATGCCGCTGGCGACATCTGCGCCCAAGGTCTTTGCGCCACACGAGACTTTGGGCAATGTGCGAAGCCTTTGGGCTGAAGCGGTGGCTCGTGCGCGGCGATAAAGGTTTCACCATGGCGCTTGTTGGCGCAATATGGCCTAAGTATGGCGGCTGCGTGCCACTGTCCACTTGGCCTTCGCCCCCGAATCTTTGTAGGGTTCGCGCCAAAGCTTGGGCATAGGGCCCATGGGGGTAGGGGAAGTTGATGGTTTACGAATATTGGGTCGTCCCCGCACCGCGCAGAGGCCAAAAGGCGCGGGGTCTGAGATCAGCAGAAGATCGGTTTGCCTTTGCCCTGACCAATCTGATGAACACGATGGGCGCGCAGGGTTGGGAATACCAACGCGCCGATGCCCTGCCCTGTGACGAGCGCAGCGGTTTGATGGGCACAAAAACCACCTTTCAAAACGTGCTGGTCTTTCGCCGCCCCTTGGAAGTCTCCGAGGAGGAAACGCTGTCGGCGCCCCAAGAGGAGGTCAGCTTGCCGCCGCCGCCACGGCCCCCAGCCCCTCCGCCGCCGCCGCCCCCCCCGCCTACGATTTCGTCTCCAGCCCCCCGGACAGCCAAACCAGAACCGCTGGCCGTAGCGGCCCCCGTTTTGGGCGCGGCGGTTCAGCCCTTGGGGGTCGCCCCGGCGCTGGGTCCTGCAACCTCTGCTGATTAAGCCTGCCGCAGATCGGCCAGCGCCAAGGGCAGGGCTTGGGCAAAAGCGCGCATGGCGGCGTCGTCTCCGAGGCTGACCCGGATGCACCGATCCAAGGGTGCTACACCCGGCATCCGCACAAAGATATCCCGCGCGATCAGCGCCTGCAGAAGGGCGCGGGCATGGGTTGCGTCTTGGCCGCAATCCATGGTCACGAAATTTGTGGCCGAGGGCAGGGGGGCCAAACCATTGGCCACGGCAATCTCTCCCAACCGCTGCCGCCCGGCCACGGCCCATTCGCGCACGGCAGCCAGATGTGCGCTGTCGCCCAAGGCCGCAATCCCCCCCGATTGCGCGATCCGGCCCACGCCAAAATGGTTGCGCACCTTGTCAAAGGCCAAGGCCAGATCGGGGGCGGCCAGCGCATAGCCCAACCGCAGCCCCGCCATGCCATGCGCCTTGGAGAAGGTGCGAAAGCGGATCACGCGAGGGTCATCGGGTTCCACCAAAGCCTCGGTCCCTTCGGGGGCCAACTCGACATAGGCCTCGTCCAAGGCCAGAAGGCAGCCTGCGGGTAGGGCTTTGATCAGCGCCGCAATCGTGGCAGACGGATGATGGCTGCCCATAGGATTGTCAGGATTGGCCAGATAAATCAGCTTGGCCCCGCTGGACTTTGCTGCGCCCAAAAGGGCGACAGGGTCTTCATGATCTCCCAGATAGGGCACGCGCAGGATCTTTCCGCCGAAACCCGCCACATGAAAGTTAAAGGTCGGATAGGCCCCGGCCGAGGTGACAACACTGTCCCCCGCCGCCACGACCAGCCGCACCAAAAGGCCCAACAGCCCGTCAATCCCCTCGCCCACCACCACATGGGCCGGTGTCAGCCCATGGTGGGCCGCAATGGCGGCTTTCAGATCGTGGCATTCGGGGTCGCCGTACATCCAGACCTCTTCTGCCGCGCGGCGCATCGCGGCCACGGCTTGGGCAGACGGGCCAAAGAGATTCTCGTTCGCGCCCAATCGGGCGGCAAAGGGGCGGCTGCGCGTGCGGGCCATCGATTCGGGCCCAACGAAGGGCACGGTGGAGGGCAGGCTTTGTGCCAACGGGGTCAGGATCGGGGTTTTCATGGCCCTAAAGGAAGCGCGAACTGGAACAAATGGCAAGAGAGGCCATGCAAATTTCGCCCCGCGTTCACGCGCCTTTTAGTGCGCCTGCCCACGCAGCAGTTTCAAGACGGTCCATTCGCGGTAGACCAAAATGATCATCACCAGATCGAAAAACGACAGGGCCAGAAAGGTGTAGGACCGGTGGGTGATAAATTCTGTGATCTGGTAAATCACAAAGCCTGCCAGCAAGACCATTGCCCCCGGATAGGCCCAAAAGATGCGGCGGGCCAGCATGATGACCATGGTGAATTTCACCGCGCCGTGACCCAAAAGGTAAATAGCAAAGAAATGCTGCACCTGAAGGGGGAAGATCTCGGTCAAATGCTGCACCCACAGCGCCATGTCGTCGTTGGGTTGTTGGGTTAGATCGTGGCGGGTCAACCAAGTCACAAAGGTGATGATCGCCGTGTTGGGCGTCAGCAAAAGCCCCAAGCCGCCAAGGCTTTCGGCTGCCGCA
>CAXNKP010000121.1:0-6620 GCA_964202815.1 Stagnihabitans sp.
TATAAGGAAGAGTTGATCAGCGCCTCTTGCAATGGTCAATTCAAGGGCCGGAACCAACGCATCCACGGCGGCTCTTATGTGGTTGTTCCGCAAGATGATCGGCTGAACGTCGAGAGTTTCACCCTGCAAGCCTATATCTTCCCAACCACCCCCGAGAAGGGGCGGCAGGGTCTGTTGACCAAGTGGAACGAGGTCAAGAAGACCGGCTATGGCCTGTTCATCGACGACAAGGGCTGTCTTTCGGTGATGATCGGCGGTGCCAACGGGCAAGTGACGGTCTTATCGAGCGGCAAGAAGCTGTTGACGAAGGTCTGGTATCTTGCGGCGGCAAGCTATGACGCAGCCTCGGGCAAAGTGATGCTGTATCAGATGCCCGTCGTCACCGCGACCAATGGCGGCCTTGGCATGGCCGTTCTACACCCGGCCGATGAAACCACAGCGACCACCCAAACGACCAATGGCACATCGCCGGCCATCAATGACGCACCTCTTTTGATCGCAGCCTCGACCAAGGTGGAGCGCAGCGGTCGCAAGATTTCGGGCGCCCATTACAAGGAAGCCCAGACGCCGGTGGAACTGCCAGAGCAGGCCAATGTCTACAACGGCAAGATAGATCGCCCGCGCCTTTCAAAACGTGCCTTGTCGCGGTCGGAGATTGCCAATCTGGCCAAAGGCTATCGCGGTTGCCCGGCCGATCTGCGCGGTGATGTTGTTGGGGCTTGGGATTTTCAGGCGAACGTCACCAAACACATCGCATCAACCTATGTAATCGATACCTCGGCAAACATGTTGAACGGCCACACGATCAACATGCCCTGCCGCGCGATGACCGGCCACAACTGGACGGGCGACGAGATGATTTATCATCATGCCCCCGATGAATATGGCGCCGTCCACTTTCATGACGACGACATCGACGATGCACGCTGGGATGTGGATTTCGAGTGGACCATTCCCGAAGGATTGCGCAGCGGGATTTATGCCGCTCGCCTCAGGATTGGCAGCGAGGACTCCGCCGATACCGAGGATTACGTTCCCTTTGTGGTGCGCCCCCCGGTCGGCAAGGCCACATCCAAAATCGCCTTTATCATGCCCAACAATTCCTACATTGCCTATGCAAATGACAATCTGGGTACCAATTCGGTCGTGGCCCAATTGCTGGCGGGCAAGGTTCCGGTTCTCAACCCATCAGACCTATTCTTGAACGAGCATCGCGAATACGGTCTATCCACCTATTCGCTGCATTCTGACGGCTCTGGCGTTAGCTATTCGTCGCGCCTGCGCCCAATTTTGAACCTTCGCCCGAAGTATCGGCACTGGCTTTCGCCTTCCTTATGGCAGATGAACGGTGACCTGCATCTGACCGACTGGCTGGAGCACGAGGGTTTTGAGTTTGACGTCTTGACGGACGAGGACCTGCACCGCGAAGGTGTGGACTTGTTAAAGCGTTACCGTGTGGTGCTGACAGGTAGCCACCCAGAATATACCTCCGAGCGAATGTTCACGGCATATGAATCGTACCAGCTTCAGGGTGGACGCTGGATGTATCTGGGTGCCAACGGCTTTTACTGGATCAGCGAATTTCATCCCGACAACTTCAACATCATCGAGGTCCGCAAAGGCGAAGCAGGAACGCGCGCTTGGACGTCTAACCCCGGCGAGTACAACAATGCCTTCGACGGCAAATATGGCGGTATGTGGCGCGCCCGTGGACGGATTCCCAGCAAGCTTTGTGGCGTGACCTTTACAGCCTATGGCTTTGACGTGTCCTCTTACTATCGGCGCGCGAAGGACAGTAAGCGTCCGGAATGCAAATGGTTCTTCAACGGTATCAGCGATGATGAGATTATCGGCGACTTCGGGCTTGTCGGCGGAGGGGCCGCAGGGTTGGAGTTGGACCGCTACGATCTGGATTTCGGCACTCCGCACAACGCCTACCTATTGGCGCGCTCGGAAGGGCATACCAACCTGATGTTGCAAGTAAACGAGGAAATACACTTCTCTGTTCGCGGGTATTATGGGGGCGGCACGGAAAACCCCATGGTTCGCGCCGATATGGTTTACTATAAAACGCCGCAGGACGGGGCGGTTTTTGCGCCCGGTTCTTTGTCGTGGTGTGGCAGCCTGTCGCATAACAACTACGACAACAACGTCTCGACCATTATGCACAACGCTTTGAAAGGTTTCCTGAAAGATGGTCCACTGCCATAGATTACGCATCATCTATGGCTTAAATCAAAGGGAGGGCGGTTGATGTCTGAAATGAGTAAGGGAACTTTGTCCAATATGGCAGACAGGCCAGATGGAAAGCCGATGCTTGGCGCATCGGCTGACCCGCCGAATCATATGGAAAAGGCGGCTTTGCAGGGGCTGGATGCCGACAAGATGAATGATCTTGGAGAAAGCCTGTTCACGCTGAACAACCGCCGCTATGGGCCCATCGCCGGGGCCTATATGGTCATTTGCACCAAGCCAGGCATGGAATGGTGCGTGGCCCAGTTGAATGCTGATCGTGCCAAGCCCTTCATTTTGTTCGAGGACAAGGTCTTTTCGTCACCTGATCTGGCGCAGGCAGAGGCCGAACGTTTCAAGCAAGAACGCGGTGAGACCCTGCCACCAAGTCGCAACACATGAGGACCTTTATGCGCTTTAACACTATGGCTGCCGCGATCTTGATCTTGGAAGGTGTGACCTTCGATGCCCGCGCTGAAAGCCTGAATGGTGCCGAGCTTTTGGCCCTGTGTGATACGCCCAAAAGTGACTCGATGGTCTATTTCACCAACTTCTCGTTGTGTGCAGGCTATATCAACGGTGTTTCTGACGCATCAATGTGCGGCAATGTGGTTGGTGGGTCTAGCCATGCGAACCCCCAAGGCGCAACAGTTGCCAATATCTTCGAGGTGTTTGTCACCTGGATGCGCAAGCACCCTGAAAACACCAGCGAAGCTGCTTCGGTCTTGGTGGCGCGCAGCTTGGCCGAAAGCTTCCCATGTCCCTGAGGGTGCCCAGCCCGTCCAAAAGCCAAACCTTGCATTGCGAAAGATGGACAGCAAGATGAAGATTGTTGAGTTCAATGGCGCTGACTTTGCCTACGGTGCAGCCCGCAAAGGGGCATCGTCGTCTATCGAACTCTATATGTTTCAGACCGGTACCCTGAAAACCAAGACCAAGTATATCAAGATGAACCAGGGCGCAGATTCCGATTTTGAAATCCCGGTGCCTTGGTTCTTTCTGCGCCACCCGCGCGGAAACATCGTGATTGATGGTGGCAATGCGGCCGAAGTGGCGATCGACAAGCGCAAACATTGGGGTGCGGTGATTGACGCCTATGATCCGGTGATGGCCCCGCATGAAAACTGTGTGGATCAACTGGCCAGTATTGGCGTGCGCCCCGAAGATGTGGCTTATGTTTTGCAATCGCACCTTCATCTTGACCATTCCGGCGCGATTGGGCGCTTTCCGAATGCAACGCATTATGTCCAGCGGATCGAATGGAACTATGCATTCAACCCGGACTGGTTTTCCGCTGGAGCCTATATCCGCGCCGACTTCGATAAGCCCGGCCTGAAGTGGAAATACCTGCAGGGTTTGGATTCAGACAATTATGACCTGTTCAACGACGGTGTGGTACGGATGATTTTCACACCCGGCCACTCGCCGGGACATCAGTCTTTCTTGATCACATTGCCCAATACCGGCCCGATCCTTCTAGCAATCGACGCCGCCTATACGATGGACCACTGGAAAGAAAAGGCATTGCCGGGACTTGTCTGTTCGTCGGTTGATGCTGCTCGGTCAGTGCGCAAGTTGCATGCAATAGCCGAAAAGACCAAGGCAATGGTGGTCACCGGTCACGATCCCGACCTGTGGCGAACCTTCAGGCACGCTCCCGGAGGGATGTATGACTGACTTGACCAGACCGTTCCTGTTTCAAACCACCCCCCGCATCCGCTTTGGGATTGGCGCTCTGGAAAGCCTGCCGGAAGAGCTCAAAAGGTTCGCGGCCTCTACCGTGCTGATCGTTTCAGATTCCGGGGTCATTGCCGCCGGTATCGCAGACCGCGTGCGGGGCTTGGTTGCCAGTACCGGCGCCGCGACCCATATATTCGGCGCGGTGGAACCTGACCCAAGGATCGAAACGGCCGAGGCTTGTGCCCGATTGGCCGCCGAGGTTGATGCGGGTCTGATCATCGGTGTTGGCGGCGGTTCGGCCATGGATATTGCCAAGGTTGCCTCACTACTTGCCCGAACTGAGCAGCCGGTTGCTACCATGTTCGGCGTCGATCTCGTCAAGTCTCCCGGCCTTCCGCTGATCCTGATCCCCACAACCGCCGGAACCGGCAGCGAAGTGACGCATATCGCGATTCTTTCGGATGAGACCGAGCATTTGAAAAAGGGCATCGTCAGCCCCTTTCTGTTTCCCGCCGTTGCCATCAATGATCCGACGCTCTCGATTGGTGCACCGCAATCTGTCACCGCGGCCAGTGGCATGGACGCTTTGCTGCATGCGGTCGAAGCCTTTACGTCTAAAAATGCCAGCGATGTGACGGACACCCTGGCAAAGCAGGCGATCCGCCTCATCTCGCAGAATCTGCGGTCCGCCTATGCGGATGGCAGCAATATCGCCGCACGAACGGCCATGCTGGAAGGCAGCATGCTGGCTGGAATAGCTTTTGCCAACGCTGGCGTTACGGCGGTGCATGCCTTTGCCTATCCGATAGGGGCCGAATTCCACATTCCCCACGGCGTTGCAAACAGCATTATGATGGGGCCGGTGTTGATGTTCAACCTGGTCGGAAATCTGCAGAAGTTTGCAGAAGTCGCAGGGCTTCTTGGTGCTGAAATCAGCGGGCTTTCGCAGCGCGACCAAGCGTTCCTGGCCATCCAAACCATGAAACTTCTGGCCGAAGACATTCGCATTCCCAAGCACCTAGCAGATTTCGGTATCCGCGAAGCGCATTTACCAGGCCTTGCCGATGGCGTTTTGAAGGTTACACGCCTTCTTGCAAACAATCCTCGTATCTTGACACGAGATGATGCCATTCAGATCTACCGCGCAGTTCTCTAGCTGGGGGCGCCCTGCCCTTTTGCCGGAACGCATTGGCCACGGCTAAAGCCTGGGAAGGTTCAAACCCTCGGCGTCAAAGACATGGACTTTGTTATTCTCGAAACGCAAGCCAACGGTCACACCCGCTTCCAGCCGCAGGGCTGGATCGGATTCGACATTTACCTGTCCAAATTTGGTATCAACGTGAACAAAGGTCGTGTTGCCCAAAGCTTCAACCACCGCAACGCGCCCCTCCAGGATACCTTCACCCGGATTGGTCAAGCGGACATCTTCGGGGCGCACGCCCAACTCAACCGGACGCTCTGCCGCCACGGCGGCACGCGCGGGAAGCGTCATGGCGGCAGCCCCCAAGGTGACCTTCAGGCCCTGGGCAGTGCTGATCGCCATGGCGGGCAAGAAATTCATCGCAGGCGACCCGATGAAGCCTGCCACAAAACGGTTGGCGGGCGCATTGTACAGATCAAGCGGCGCGCCGGCTTGGCTGATCTTGCCCTTATACCAACGGCCATTGTTTCTGGCTCTGAGGGGATTCCCAATGCGTTCAGGTTCTGATTCTCTTGTGCGAAGGGCAGGGAGGATCGAATGGCAATCGAGGTCACGCGGAAGGAATTGACGGCGGCGGAGCTGCGGGGGGCGGCGGCGAAGTTGAAAGACAGTCGCGCGGCGCGGCGGATGCTGGCGATCGCCTTCGTGCTGGAAGGGGTCGACCGGACGACTGCGGCGACGACTTGCGGCATGGACCGGCAGGCTCTGCGCGACTGGGTGCATCGCTCCAACGCCGAGGGGCTGGCCGGGCTCGCGAACCGCCGATCGCCCGGAGCGTCGCCGTTGCTGACGCCCGAGCAGAAGGCCGCGCTTGCAGCCTTGGTCGAGGCCGGTCCCGATCTGCAGCGCGACGGGGTTGTGCGCTGGCGGCGCATCGATCTTCAGGCGCGGATCAAGGCGCTGTTCGGCGTGCAGATGCACGAGCGCACGGTCGGCAAGCAACTGGCGACGCTCAGCTTTGGGCGGCTGTCGGTGCGCCCGCGCCACCCGAAGACCGACGAGGGCACCCAGGAGACGTTTAAAAACTTCCCGGCGGCGGTAGTGGCGGTGCTTCCCTGGCGGCTGATCTGGGCGGCGAAGGGCAAGCCGCTCGAGGTGTGGTTTCAAGATGAAGCAAGATTCGGCCAGCAGGGCACGCTGACCCGCGTTTGGGCGCGGCTCGGGACCAGGCTCCGCGCCCTCCGGGACACGCGCTACGAATGGGCCTATCTTTTCGGCGCGGCCTGCCCCGGACGCGGCGTGGCCGCAGGCCTCGTGCTTGCCCATGTCAACACCGCGGCGATGAACCTGCATCTCGCCGAGATCGCTTCGGCTGTCGCGCCGGGCGCGCACGCTGTTCTGGTCCTCGACGGTGCCGTATGGCACGGCGGCAAAGACCTGATCGTCCCCAATAACATCACGCTGATCACCCTGCCGCCCTATTCTCCCGAGCTCAACCCGGTCGAAAACGTCTGGCAATACCTGCGCGCCAACAAGCTCGCCAACACCGTCTTCGACAGCTACGATA
>CAXNKP010000122.1:0-6585 GCA_964202815.1 Stagnihabitans sp.
TGACCTCAGCCATCTGACCATGCTGAAGCATTTTGTCGATCGCGGGCTGATCAAGGCCCCGCTTTTCTTGCAATTTGTCTTTGGCGTGCTGGGCGGTATGCCGGCAGAACCTGAAATTCTGACCCTGCTAAAACGCAGTGCCGACCGCCTTTTTGGCGACAGCTACCAGTTTTCAGTTCTCGCCGCAGGCCGTGCCCAGATCCCCATGGCCACGATGGCCGCAGCCATGGGCGGACATGTCCGCGTGGGGCTAGAGGATAATCTTTACATCTCCAAAGGTGTCCTGGCCCACTCCAACGCCCAGCAGGTCGACCTGATCCGCCAGATCGTCACCCGCCTAGGCCGCACCATCGCCACACCGGATGAGGCGCGCGCGATCTTGGGCTTGAAGGGCCATGACAAGGTGGCCTTTTGACCCATCCTTTCCCAATCCGCCCCGTCACCCCCGCCGATCTGCCCGGCCTGCGCGCCCAGCTTCAAGCCCTTGCCGACGAAGACGGCGGCACCTATCGCGTAGGGTCAGAGGCGGCCTTGGCCCAAGCCCTCTTCGCCCCCGCCCCCTTGATCTTTGCCCTGACATCCGCTCAGGGTATGGCCTTTTACTACCCCGACTTTTCCACCCACAGGGGCGAACCCGGTGTCTATATCCAAGACCTTTACGTCACCCCCCCGGCCCGTGGCACAGGCTTGGCCCGCGCTCTGCTGGCAGGCGTGATGCGCCACCAAAGCTGGGGCGCGCGGTTTATGACGTTAGGCGTCAGCCCCGATAACCTTGCGGCCACAAAGTTTTACGCCAAAACGGGCTTTACCCGGCGCGGCTATGCCATGATGATCCTTGACGGTACGCCCTTGAAGGACCTTGCATGATCGCCCTTCACCACCCCGGCCAACGCGCCCATGATCCCAAGTTCTTTCTGTCTTCGGGTGCGCCCAAGCCTTGCCCAGAACAACCCATGCGGATCGACGCCCTGTTGGAAGGGGTAGCCTCGCTTGGCCTGCCCGTGCTGACGCCTGACGACCATGGGCTGGATGCCATAGCCGCCATTCACCCCCAGCGCTATCTGACCTTCTTGCAAACCATCCACGCCCGCTGGCAGAACATCCCCGCAGCAAGCGCCGAGGTGATCCCCAACATCCACCCGGCCTGTCGCACCGATGGCTACCCGCTGTCCGCGGTAGGGCAGGCAGGGTTTCATATGACCGACACCTCTTGCCCGATCAGTGCAACAACGTGGGGGGCGGCCTATGCCTCGGCCCAGACGGCCATCGCGGGTGCGGCCCTGATCTTGCAAGGCCAACGCGCGGCCTATGCGCTGTGCCGTCCGCCGGGCCACCACGCCTTTGCAGAGCTGGCGGGCGGGTTTTGCTATCTCAACAACACCGCCATCGCCGCCCAGCAACTGGTGCTGTCAGGGCGCAAAGTGGCGATTTTGGATGTCGATCTGCACCATGGCAATGGCACCCAAGGGATTTTCTACGACCGCCCCGATGTGCTGACCGTGTCGATCCACGCGCATCCAGAACGCTACTACCCCTTCTTCTGGGGCTACCCCGAAGAGCGCGGCGCGCGCGCAGGAGAAGGGGCCAACCTGAACCTTTGCCTGCCCCGTGGCAGTGCTGATGCGCCCTTCGTGCTTGAACTTGACCGCGCCTTGCAGGCCATTACGCTTTGGGGGGCCGATACGCTGGTTCTGGCTTTGGGCCTTGACGCCTATGAGGGCGATCCTTTCGCGGGCCTTGCGGTCACGACCCAGGGCTTTGCCCGGATAGGCCAGGACATAGCAGCCCTTGGCCTGCAAACCCTGATCGTGCAGGAAGGCGGATATCTCTGCCCGGCTTTGGGCCAAAACCTCGCCGCTGTGTTAAAAGCCTTCCTCTGACCCTTTCATATTTGCCCAAATATCCCGAGGTCCGGGGCAGCGCCCCGGCTTCATCCACCCCATCCCCCGAAAGGTAGCCCTTGCGAATTTCCTCCCCCTTGCGCGGCATTGCCCTGATGCTGGCCGCTATGGCAATCTTGCCAGGCATTGATGTCTTGGCCAAATTTCTGGGCCAAGAGGGGGTGCCCGTCCTGCAGATCGTCTGGGCGCGGTTGACCTTCGGGGCCCTGCTGACCCTGCCCTTTGCGGCCCGCCACACTGGCATGCGCGGACTGATGCCTGCCAACCCTGGCATCCACACGCTGCGCGCCAGTCTCTTGATGGCCGCCACCTTCTTTTTCTTCTGCGCGCTGAAATACCTGCCTATGGCCGATGCGCTGGCGATCTTTTTTGTCCAACCGCTGGTCTTGACAGCCCTGTCCCCGCTGATCTTGAAAGAAACCGTGGGTCCGCGACGGTGGGCCGCGGTTTGTGTGGGCTTTGTGGGTACGCTGATCATCATCCGCCCTGGCCTGAAGGCGGTCAACCCTGGCAGCCTGTTTGCCTTGGGCTCGGGCACCAGCCTTGCGCTTTATTTCCTGCTGACGCGCCGAATATCGGGGCGCAGCAAGGCCATCGTCACCACCTTTCACACCAACGCCTTGGGCTGCCTTTTGGCCTCGGTGCTGGTGGTTTTTGTCTGGCAAACGCCCACGCTCGGCCAATGGGCGCAATTTTTGGCCCTCGCGGCCATTGCAAACATCGGTCATTACTGCATCGTGCGCGCCTATGACACTGCAGAGGCCTCGCTCTTGGCCCCGCTCGCCTATAGCGAGATGGTCACCTCGACCCTGATGGGCCTGATCTTCTTTGGCGATTTCCCCGACCGGTGGACCTTTCTGGGCGTGGGCATCCTGATCGCCTGCGCCATCTATATCTCCACGCGCGGCCACAAGACCCCTGCCTGAAGTCCTCCACGAACCCCCTCTTCATCTTGGCCCAAATACTCCTTTGCGGTGCGAGGAGGCGGGCCTCTCAGCGGGCCAAAGGGCACTTGAGGTTACAGAGCGCTTGGGGTCACAGCGCACTTGGGCTGGGGGTCAACAGGATTTCGCCACAGCCGGCTGTCACCCGCCCAATCACCGCCGCGCCAGCATCCCCGGCTGCATGCAAGGCCGCAATCACCCCCTCCGCCTGATCCCAAGGGACCGCGGCCAACAATCCCCCGCAGGTTTGCGGATCAAACAGCAAAGCCCCGCGCGCGCTGGCCAGCCCTTCGCCGCGTATCCTCCCCAAGACGGCCGCGCGATTGGCAGGCGCCAGCGAGGAATATTCGCCCAAATCCGCCAAAGCCTCTGCCCCCTTCATCAACGGTACGCGACCCAGCCAAACCTCTGCTGCGGTGGCCGAGGCTTCCATCATCTCGATCAGATGCCCCGCAAGACCAAAGCCTGTGACGTCGGTCATGGCATGGGCATGGGGGGCTAAAAGGGCGGAGGCTTGGGCCAGGGGGCGGCGCATTTGCGCAAAACATTCCATCACCACCTCGCCCATCATCAAGGGTGGCACCTCTGCCATGGCCATCTCGGCGGCAAGGATCGTGCCTGATCCCAGCGGTTTGGTCAGGATTAAGGCATCGCCCGCCTTGGCACCTGCTTTGGTCAGGGCGTGGGAGGCAAGGCCCGTGACGGTGAAGCCAAGCGTCAACTCTCCGCCTTGGCTGGTATGGCCACCCACCACATCGGCCCCGGCTGTGGCAAAGACGCTACCAGCCCCGCCCATCACCTCGGCCAAGGTACGGGCTTGCAGAGGGGCCGACAGGCGGGGCAGGATCACTTGCGCCAAGGCCACTTGCGGCTGGGCCCCCATGGCCCAGATATCGCCCAAGGCGTGAACAGCCGCAATTTCCCCCATCAGGCGCGGGTCACAGGTGACGGTGCGCAGGTGGTCTGTGGTCATGACTTGCACACCCTGATCGGTGCGCAAGATCGCCGCATCGTCACCCACGCCTGTCAAGACTTCGGCGCGTTGCGGGCGGGGCAGGGCATGCATCATCGCCGTTAGCCCCTCTGACCCGACCTTGGCCCCGCAGCCACCGCACAGGGGCTTGTCGCCCATCGCCTCGGCCAAGCCCAGAACGGCGGGGTTGGGCAGGTTGGGCGGGGTCATGGCGGGATAAGCGGCGAATTTTGCCATAAAGCGGCGGTCAATCCGGTCTTTCATCCGCCAAAGCCAGGCCCCCCCGCCGCGCAATCCCCATTTGTCGGCCAAGGCCGTCTGGCCGCCCAAAGAGATCAGCTTGAGGTAATCGCGCTGCGGATGGAAGGCTTGCAGCGCCTGTCCGGTCAGGTTGGCGCACAGGTTGGCCAAAAGCACAGGGGCTGCGCGCACGGCATAGACCCCGGCCTTGGGGCGCGGCGCGTGGGTCAGATGGGCGCAGTCGCCTGCCGCAAAGATCAACGGATCCGAGCTGCGCAACTGCGCATCCACTGCCACAAAGCCATCGGTCAGGGTCAGGCCTGCGGCTTGCAGCCAAGTCTGTGGGCGCGCGCCTGCCACCGTCAGGGTGAAATCCGACCCAAGTTGGCGGCCATCGGCCAGAACCACAGCCCCCGCCACGGCCCGCAGGGGGCTGGCGTAGGATAAAACCTGCACCTGAAAGGTCTGCAAGGCCGCCAACAGGCCCGCACGACTGGCGGCGGGCATCTGCGCCAAAAGCTGTGGGCCGCGGTCTACCAGCGTGACGTCCGCCTTTGCCCCCGCCGCGCGCAGCCGATGGGCCGAGGCCAGCGCCAGTTCCACCCCGCCAATCCCGCCGCCAATCACCACCACGCGGGGATGGGGCAGGGCGCGGCCCACAAAAGCCTCCCACGCGCGGGCATAGGGGCCCAAGGGCTTGGCCGAACAGGTGTGTTCGCCAAATCCCGTCAGATCGGGCAGGTCAGAGGTGATGCCGATATCAAGGCTTGCCAGATCATAGGGCAGGGGCGGGCGATTTTGCAAGATCACGGTTTGGGCGGATCGGTCGATGCCCACCGCGCGGTCCAAGATCAGCCTTGCCCCTGCAAAGCGCGCCAAACGCACAAGGTCGATCATAAGATCGGCGCGCTGGTAATGCCCCGCGATCAAGCCGGGCAACATGCCGGTATAGGGGGCGACCGGATCAGGGTTGATCAGCGTCAGCCGCACGCCGGGCAGGGGTTTCATCGCCCACATCCGCATCACCAGCGCATGGGTATGCCCGCCACCGATCAGCACAAGGTCGCGTATAAGGGGCAGGTTGGGGTCTTGCATCATTGTCATTCCTTGGGCTGGCCCACCCTATCCCCCTGGGGGCGAACATGAAAGCCGCGGTTGGGCGTATGGGTCTGCTTGACAGGCCAAGGCTTTTGCTGAACCTTCGTATAGCAGGCGTTTGGCCCGCGACAGGAGGCCTGATGGATCCCGCCCACGCCATATTGTTTGAACCGGTCAAGATCGGCCCCGTCACGGCGCCGAACCGCTTTTACCAAACCCCCCATGCCACGGGCTTTGGCTGGCAAAGGCCGCAAGCCTCGGCAGCGTTGCGCGGCGTTAAGGCCGAGGGTGGGTGGGGTGTTGTGTGTACCGAGTATTGCTCGATCCACCCTTCGTCGGATGACAGCCCCTCGGCCTATCTGACCCTGTGGGGCGAGGAAGATGTCGCCCCCTTGGCCAGCATTGCCGATGCGATCCATGCCCACGGCGCGCTGGCGGGGGTAGAGCTTTGGCACGGCGGGGCCCATGCGTCGAACCGCTTGACCCGCCTGCCCACACTGGCCCCGCAAAGCCAACCCGCACTCTACCATCTGCCCACGGCGGCGCGGGCGATGGATCTGTCCGACATCCGCGCCTTTCGCGGCTGGCAGCGCGATGCAGCGCTGCGGGCCAAGCGGGCGGGGTTTGACATCGTCTATGTTTATGCTGGCCACGATTACCTGCCCTTCCAGTTTCTATCGCGCCGCACCAACCAGCGCAGTGATGCTTACGGCGGGACGTTGGAAAACCGCGTGCGCCTGCTGCGCGAGATGATCGAGGAAACCAAAGACGCCGTGGGCGACACCTGTGCTGTCGCCCTGCGCATGGCGGTCGATGAACTCCACGGCCCTGACGGTATCACGGCCGAGGGCGAGGGCCGCGATATTGTCGCTATGCTGGCTGATCTGCCCGACCTGTGGGATGTGAACGTGGCCGGTGCCTTGGGCAACGACAGCAAATCGGCCCGCTTTTCGGGCGAGGGCTATCAAGAGGACTATATCCGCTTTGTCAAAGGGGTGACGGGCAAGCCTGTGGTGTCGGTGGGGCGCTTTACCTCGCCCGATCGGATGGTGTCGCAAATCAACCGCGGGGTGCAAGATTTCATCGGCGCGGCCCGCCCGTCGATTGCCGACCCTTTCCTGCCTGCCAAAATCCGTGAAGGGCGGGCGGACGAGATCCGCGAATGTATCGGCTGCAACATCTGCCGTGCCGCCAACAACGAAGGCGTCAGCCTGCGCTGCACCCAGAACCCCACGATGGGGGAAGAATGGCGCAAAGGCTGGCATCCCGAACGCATCGCCCCCCATGCGCCAGATAAGGTGCTGGTGGTGGGTGCAGGCCCTGCGGGGCTTGAGGCCGCCCTTAGCTTGGGCCAGCGCGGGCTAGAGGTGTCGGTGGCCTTTGCCGAGCGGCAGGCGGGTGGGCGGATCAACCGCGAAAGCACCTTGCC
>CAXNKP010000123.1:0-6574 GCA_964202815.1 Stagnihabitans sp.
CGCGTGCTGGACGAGGCGACAAACCCTGCCGTGCCCCTTTTGGAACGGCTGCGTTTCCTGTCGATCTCGGCTACTAACTTGGATGAGTTTTACACCGTGCGCGTGGCGGGCCTGCGCGCGCAGGTGCGCAATGGCAACGCCACCCTATCGGACGATGGCCGCACCCCTGCCGAACAACTGACCCTGATCCACGCCGATGCCCGCCGCCTGATGCAGATGCAACAGAGCGTCTTCAACAAGCTGAAAAAAGAGATGGAGGCGGAGGGGATTATCATCCTGACCCGCTCCAAACTCACCGTGCGCGATTTGAAGATGCTAGAGGACACCTTCCTGACCAAAGTCTTCCCGGTTCTGTCGCCCTTGGCGATTGACCCCGCACATCCTTTCCCCTTCATCCCCAACACCGGCTTCTCGCTAGCGCTGGAGTTAGAGCGCGTGTCAGATCGCCGCACGCTGAAAGCCCTGCTGCCCATTCCCCAACAAATCGCCCGCTTTGTGCCCCTGCCTGGCAAGCCCGGAGAGGCGCGGTTTTTGCCCTTGGAAGAACTTCTGCTCTTGCATCTGGATATGCTTTTTCCGGGCTATACGGATCGCGGGCACTGCATGTTTCGGGTGCTGCGCGACAGCGACCTTGAGGTGGAGGAAGAATCCGAAGACCTTGTGCGCGAATTTGAAACTGCACTGAAACGCCGCCGAAGGGGCGAGGTGATCCGCCTGAAGCTGTCGGCTGGCGCACCTGAAGAGCTGCGCGCCATGATCATGCACGAACTGGCCGTCACCCCCGACGAGGTGGTCGAATCGCGGGGCCTGCTGGGTGTGGCAGACCTAAAACAACTGGTCCTGTCCTCGCGCCCTGATCTTCTGTGGCCGCCGTTTACGCCGCGCGTGGCCGAACGGGTGCAAGACCATGACGGCGATCTGTTTGCCGCCATTCGGCAAAAAGATATGCTGCTGCATCATCCCTATGAGACTTTTGACACGGTCATTCGCTTTTTGGAACAAGCCGCGCGCGACCCTGATGTGCTGGCCATCAAACAAACGCTGTACCGCACCAGCCACGACAGCCCGATCGTCTCGGCCCTGTGCGAAGCGGCAGAGAATGGCAAATCGGTGACAGCGCTGGTGGAGTTGAAAGCTCGCTTTGATGAAGCCGCCAATATCTTGCAATCGCGCCGCTTGGAACGGGCTGGGGCCCATGTGGTTTACGGCTTTACCCATATGAAAACCCATGCCAAAATCTCAACCGTGGTGCGGCGTGAAGGCGACAATCTGGTCACCTATACCCATTACGGCACGGGCAATTACCACCCGATCACCGCGCGGATTTATACGGATCTTAGCTTTTTCACCTGCGATCCTGCCCTTGGGCGTGATGCGACAAAGGTGTTTAACTACCTTTCAGGCTATGTGCAGCCCACGGGCTTGGAAAACTTGGCCATTGCCCCCATCACACTCAAACCCCGCCTTTTGTCCCTCATCGCCGCCGAGGCTGACCATGCCCGCGCCGGACGCCCTGCCGAGATCTGGATCAAGGTCAATTCCTTGTTTGAACCCGATGTCATCGACGCGCTTTATTCGGCCTCTAGCGCGGGGGTGAAGATCAGCCTGATCGTGCGCGGTATTTGCGGATTACGTCCCGGAATCAAGGGCCTGTCAGAGAATATTCGCGTCAAGTCCGTTGTCGGCCGCTTTTTGGAACACAGCCGGATCGTCTGCTTTGGCAATGGCCAAGGCCTGCCCTCCAGCGCGGCGCTGGTGTTTTTATCCTCGGCCGACTGGATGGACCGCAACCTGTCACGCCGCGTGGAAACCTTGGTGGCCATTCACAACACCACAGTGCGCGCACAAATCATGGGGCAGATCATGGCGGCCAATATGGCGGACACGCAGCAAAGCTGGCTTTTGCACGCCAATGGCAGCTACGAACGTGACCTGTCCAAGGCAACATCCACCCCGTTCAACTGCCACCGGTTCTTTATGGAAAACCCCTCGCTTTCGGGGCGCGGGTCGGCTGGGGTCAAAGACGCCCCGCTTCTGGCGGGCAGGCTTGGCTAAGGGCAGGGCACACCTAGCAGAAGGCGGGCGTTGACCGCGCTCCTATCCTGCGGCATGGACGGCAGACTTAAGCCAAGACGCGGGGAATCAACGATGAACAAACAACCCAAAGCCACCCGCGACAATGCAGATCAAACCGAAGCCGACAAGGTTCTGTTCGGCCGCACCCTATTTGACGACCCTTCTGCCCGTGCGCTTAGCCGTGTGGGGGTGGTGGATGTGGGGTCAAACTCTGTCCGGATGGTGGTGTTTGATGGCGCGGCCCGCTCACCCGCCTATTTTTACAACGAAAAGATCATGTGCGGTCTGGGCAAAGGTCTGGCCGAAACCAACCGCCTGAACCCCGAAGGGCGCAAGCGGGCGCTGACGGCACTCAAACGCTTTGCGCTCTTGGCCAAGGGCATGGGCATCGAAAACCTGACCGTTGTGGCCACCGCCGCCGCCCGCGAGGCCGAGGATGGCCCCGCCTTTCAAAAAGAGGTGCTAGAGCAAACCGGCCTGAAAATCTGGGTGGTTGACGGCGACGAAGAGGCGCGGCTGTCGGCGCAAGGGGTTTTGCTGGGCTGGCCCGATGCCAAGGGCGTTGTCTGCGACATCGGCGGCAATTCGATGGAACTGGCGCGGATTGGCGATGGCAAAGTGGGTCGGCGCGCCTCATCGGCGCTTGGCCCGTTCCGTTTGCAGCAAGTGCAGGGCGGCTCCAAGGTGCGGGCGGCGCATATCGACCGTTTGATCAAAGAGTTGCAGGCCAAAGTTCAATCCGAGGGCGAGCGCATTTACCTTGTCGGCGGATCATGGCGCGTGATCGCCCGTCTGGATATGGAGCGGCGCAATTATCCGCTGACGGTCTTGCACGAATACCGCATGATGCCCGACACCTTGCTGGAAACGCTGGATTGGATCCAAAGCGCCGACTTGGCCACCCTGCGTGCGCGCACCGGCACCTCGGCCGAGCGGATGGAACTGGTGCCGCTGGCCTGCGAGGTGCTGCGCGAGTTGATCTTGATGCTCAAGCCGTCCGAAATCGACGTTTCGGCTTACGGCATCCGCGAGGGGTTGCTTTACGAAGTCATGCCCGAACGCCTGCGCCAACGCGATCCCCTGATCGAGGCCGCGCGGGTCAGCGAACAAACCGCCGCGCGCATTCCGGGCACCGGCAAACGCCTGTTCGAATTCCTCTTGCCGCTTTTCCCAGACGCTGACCCCCAGCGCCTGCGCCTGATCAAAGCCGCCTGCCTGTTGCATGACACCACATGGCGCGCCCACCCCGATTACCGCGCCGAGGCCTGCTTTGACAACGCCACCCGTGCCAATTTGGGCGGGCTTGACCACCCTGGTCGGGTGTTTTTGGGCCTGGCGCTGCTGCACCGCTACAAGAACTCGCGCACCGGATCCCGGCTGGAACCGCTGTTCCGTCTGCTCACTGAGACACAGATCCAAGAGGCCGAGGTTTTGGGCAAAGCCATGCGCTTTGCCGCCATGTTCGCCGGCGGTGATCCGGCCCAAGCAGGCCATCTGGTGTGGAACGCGCCAGCACAGGTGCTGGAATTACACCTGACCCGCGATGGCCGCGACCTGTACGGCGAGGTGGCACAGGCGCGGTTCTCCTCGTTGGCCGTTGCGCTGCGGGCCGAGATGCGCGTGGTGGACCCACAATGACCCTGATCTTTGACCACATCGCCATTTCGGCCGTCAGCCTGGACGCGGGCGTTGCATGGGTTGAACAGGCCTTGGGCGTGAAAATGGCAGGCGGCGGCCAGCACGGGCTGATGGCCACTCACAACCGATTGCTGGCCTTGGGCGATCTGTATCTTGAGGTCATCGCCATTGACCCGTCTGCCCCCAGCCCGACCCAACCGCGCTGGTTCGACCTTGACCGGTTCTGTGGCCCACCCCGCCTGACCAACTGGGTGGCCCGCACACAGGATATGGCTACAGCTCTGCCATCCGGCCCTCCCAACTGGGGGCTGCCCCTGTCCCTGACACGCGGCGATTACCGCTGGTTGATGGCCGTGCCCGCAGATGGCATCTTGCCCTATGACGGCGCCTACCCGGCGCTGATCCAATGGCTGACACCGCTGCACCCGACCCAGACCCTGCCCGATGTCGGTGTGCGGCTGCAACACCTCACCATCACCCACCCCCAAGCCGCAGCCCTCAGCGCGGCCTTGCCCCTGACCGATGCGCGCTTGCACATCGTTCAGGGGCCGCAACAGGCCTTGTCAGCCACCTTCCAAACCCCGCAGGGTACCCGCAGCCTGCCGTGACGGACGGCGGGCCGTTTGTGGCCAAATCACGCACTTCCGCCCCTGACAACGCCGCCAAAGCGCGCTAAGATGGCCCATGTCGATCTGGTCGCGCATTGCCCAAGCTCTCAGCGCCCTTGCCGCAGGCGAGGGTCTGGGTGCGTTATTCGATGCCCTGCGCTTAAAACCCGAACGATCAGTTGCCTTCACCATCGCCGTCATCGCCTTGGGCGCGAAAATGGCCAAAGCCGATGGCCAAGTGACACGCGATGAAGTGGCAGCCTTTCGCCGTGTCTTCACCATCGCCAAGGCCGAAGAGGCCAGCGCTGCAAAAGTGTTCGATTTGGCCCGTCAGGATGTGGCGGGGTTTGATGCCTATGCCCGCAAAATCCGCGCCATGTTCAAACCCTCCGACCGCGACGTGATGATCGACCTGATGGAGGGTCTGTTTCACATAGCCGTCGCAGACCGCGAATTTCACCCCGCCGAAGAGGCGTTTTTGCGCGGCGTGGCGCAGATTTTCGGGCTGGATGACCCGTGCTTTCGCAGCCTGCGCGCCCGCCATGTGCAAGACGACCCCTATGGCGTGTTGGGGGTTGATCCGTCCGCCCCCGAAGAGGTCATCCGCAAGGCATGGCGCACCGCCGTAAAAGCCGCCCATCCCGATGTGATGATCGCCCGCGGCGTGCCGCCTGAGGCGTTGAAACTGGCCGAAGACCGCCTGCGCGCCCTGAACAAGGCGTGGGAAGATATCTCAAAGGCCCGCACATGACGCAGCCCGGCTTTGGGGGGGGTGGGCTTGCACCAAAGCCCCCATACGGCCTTTGCAGGCACTTGGAGAGACCATGCCCCTCTCGATGATATCCGCCGCCTTGGTCGCGGCCTTGGTGGGCTATGGCAGCACAATCGCCTTGGTGCTGGCAGCAGCACAGGCCGTGGGCGCAACCGCGGCCCAAACCGCCAGTTGGCTGCTGGCCGTCTGCTTGGCTAAGGCTGTAGGCTCGGCCCTTCTGTCATGGCGCAACCGTGTGCCTGTGGTGCTGGCATGGTCGACACCGGGGGCCGCCCTGATTGCGGCCAGTTCGGGAATAACCATGGCCCAAGCCGTGGGGGCCTTTGTTGTAGCGGGGGCCCTGATCGCCCTTATCGGCGCACTGCGACCCTTGGGGCGGCTTGTGGAGCAGATCCCGGATGCGATGGCAGCGGCCATGCTTGCGGGGGTCTTGCTGCCGTTTTGCCTGAGGGGTCTGGCGGTCAGCGGCGCGCTTGGCGCGGCCGGACTGGCGCTGCTGGCGGTCTTTGCCGTGGTGCGGCGGGTCCATCCGGCCATGGCGGTGCTGGCAGCCCTTGGCGCGGGGTTGATCTTGGCCTTCGGGCCGGGGGGCGCGGCCCTGCCCCAGTTTGCGCTGCCCCATCCTGCGCTCACCCTGATCATGCCCGAATTCCGGCTGGATGTGTTGATCGGCTTTGCCCTGCCGCTTACTCTCGTGACAATGGTCAGCCAAAACTTGGCCGGTTTTGCCACCCTTCGCGCCGCCGGATATCATCCGCCTGTGTCCGAAGCTCTGCGAACCACTGGCTGCCTCTCGGCCCTTTTTGGCCTCTTTGGCGCCCATACCGTCAGCATGGCCGCCATCACCGCCGCCATCTGCCTAGGCCAGGACGTGCACCCCGACCGCGCCCAACGCTGGAAAGTAGGCCTCGCCTATGCCGCCGTGTGGAGCCTTTTGGGCATCGCAGGGCCTTGGGTCATGGCCCTGCTGCAAGCCATGCCGCCCGATATGGTCACCCTGCTGGTGGGCATAGCCCTGCTCGGGCCCTTAACCGGCGCGCTGACCAGCGCCTATGCCAGCGCCGAAACCCGCTTTCCCGCCTCAGTGACGTTGACCCTCACGGCCTCTGGCCTTGGCCTTGCAGGCATAGGCTCTGCGTTCTGGGGCCTTTTGGCTGGCCTAAGCCTTCTGGCGCTCGACCAAGCCACCAAGTCCTTGCGCCGCTAAACCCTTCCATGCTTGCCCAAATATCCCACGGGGGCGCGGGGGTGTGAAACCCCCGCTTCGCAACGCTGGCCTAGAACGGCACGTCAGACACCTGATGCGCCGGCATCACAAAGCGCGCGACGATCTTTTTTGATCCGGCATGGTCAAATTCAATGTCCAGCTTGTCACCTTCCACAGAAATCACCTCACCGTAGCCGAATTTTTGATGAAACACGCGCTCGCCGATGCCATAGGCCGACAGGGCCTGCGCATCAATCACGATGCCGCGCGCCT
>CAXNKP010000124.1:0-6566 GCA_964202815.1 Stagnihabitans sp.
ATGCCTTTGGCAGGCCCACGGGGCAAACCGATGTGGTGGGCATCGACAATGTGGCGGCGGGAAAGATGGCCGCCCAAACGCTGATCGCGCGGGGCTATCGGCATGTGGGCTTTATGGGCGGGCCAGAGCTGGCGTCCACCACGCAAGACCGTTTGGCAGGGTTTGTGGCTGCGGCACAAGCCTTGGGCGGGGTGGTCAGCCACAGCTTTGCGGGGGCCTATAGCTTCGAGGCGGGGCGGGGTGAGATGACGCGCCTTTTATCTGGCCCAAGGGCCGAGGCCTATTTTTGCGCCGACGATGTGCTGAGCATCGGCGCTTTGTCAGCGGCCCAAGCGGTGGGGCTAAGGGTGCCCGACGATCTGGGCTTGATCGGGCTGAATGACATGGCCATGGCCGCTTGGGCCAATATCAACCTGACCACCATCCACCAACCCTTTGACGCCATCGTGCGCGGTGCGATGGACCTGATGCAGGACCGCTTCGCCGATCCCGACCGCGCGCCGCAAACGCGCCTGTTCCCCTGCCATATCGTCGACAGAGGAACGCTGCGCCCCCTGCCCTAGCGGAACATCTTGGGGCGGGCGTCTACCCAAGCCCCCGCTTGCCCCGCCGAGGCCACCGCCGCATGGATCGCAGCGATAGAACGCAGGCCGTCTTCAACCCGTGGATACAGGTCAATCGCCGGATCGGCCTTGCGCCCGTCCCGCGCGGCCATGATGCCTTCGGCCAAGTCGCGGTAGATATTGCCAAAGGCCAAGGGCATGCCTTCAGCATGGCCCACGGTCACACGGCTGGCGCGGTCAGCTTCGGGCGACAGGTTGCCCTCGCCACGCTCGATGATCTGCAAACGCTGGCCCAGCGGCATATAGTGCAACTGGTTGGGCTGCTCTTGCGCCCAGCGCAGCCCTCCGGTTTCGCCAAAGACCTGAATGGTCAACCCATGCTGCCGCCCGATCGCGACCGAAGATGTCCAAAGACGCCCCACCGCCCCGCCGTCCATGCGGAAATTGACCATGGCGTCATCTTCCAGCACGCGTTCGGGCAGGCATGATGCGAAGTCTGCCGACAGTTTGGCGAGCTCTTGGCCCGTCACAAAACTCGCCATGTGCAGCGCATGAATGCCACAATCGGCGAATTGGGCTGAGACACCGGCCTGTGCCGGATCATAGCGCCAGCGCACGCGCGGGTTGTTGGCATCAGCGGCGTTGGCGTGGTGGCCATGGGCGAATACTGCCACGACCAGCCGCACCTTACCAACATCGCCCCGCGCCACCATGGCGCGCATATGCCGCACCAACGCATAGCCCGTGTAGCCATAATTGACTGCACAAATCCGCCCCGCCGCATGGGCGGTTTTGACCAGATCAGCGGCCTCGTCCTCGGTCACGGTCAGGGGTTTTTCGCACAAGACGTGAAAGCCTGCGGCGAGAAAGGCCTTGGTGATTTCGTAATGCGTGGAGTTCGGCGTGGCCACGGTGACCAGATCAACACGGTCAGAGCGGTTGCGCTCGCCCTCTAGCATCTCGCGCCAATCGCCGTAGGCACGGTCAGCGGCCAGCCCCAAACGCTGGCCAAAGGCGCGGCCTGCGGCGGGGTTATGATCTAAGGCCCCTGCGGCAAATGTATAAAGCCCGTCTAACCCTGCTGCCAAGCGGTGGGCTGGGCCGATCTGGCTGCCATCGCCGCCCCCGATCATGCCCCAATTCAACCGTGTCATCGCATCGCCCCCCGTTAAAACCCGTTCGCCGCCAGATAGGCCCTGTTCGCCCGCGCATCGTCAAGAGGCGAGGTGGTGCCCGCAGGATCACAGTCTTGTTCCACCGTGCACCAGCCTTCGAACTTGGCCTCCAGCAGCACTTGGCGGACGGCTGCGAAATCGACATCACCCTTGCCCAAGTTGCAAAAGATGCCCTGCCCCGTTGCATCATAAAACCCCATCCGGCTGGCCACGGCGCGGGCCTTAACCACGGGGTCTATGTCTTTGAAATGCATATAGGAAATCCGCCCGATATGGCGGCGCATAAAGGCCACGGGGTCAAAACCTGCATAGGAATGATGGCCTGTATCAAAGCAGATTTTCAGCAAGGCTTCGTCGGTTTCGTCCAACAGCCGTTCCAGTTCGGGTTCAAAGTCGATGAACCCCGCCGCATGGGCGTGGATGGATACCGTCAGCCCGTGATCGACGCCCAGCTTGGCCACCGTTCGGATGCGGTCGCCAAAGGCGTTCCATTCGGGGGTCTCCATCTGCTCGGCCTCACCGGCGCGGCCAGCGGTGGGGGCGCGGCGGGGCGAGATGGAATCGATCAGCACCAGATGTTTGGCCCCATGTGCCACCAGCGCCTTGCAGGTGCGCGTGGCACCGTCCCAGACATCGTCCCACTTGGCCGCATCGTGAAACGGGCGAAAGACCACACCGCCGATCAGCGTCAGATCGTTTTCCGCCAAGCCATCGGCCAGAACGGCGGGATCTTCGGGCATAAAGCCCACGGGGCCCAGCTCGATCCCCTTATAGCCCGCCGCCGCACAGTCTGACAGCACCTTGCGCCAACTGGGGTTGCGGGGGTCGTCTGCGAATTCCACGCCCCAAGAACAGGGCGCATTGCCGATGCGGATCATGATGCCTCCAATGTGACCCAAGCGCCGGAAGCCGCCGAATGGCGGGCTGCGGCGATGATGCGCGACACTTCCAACCCGTCGGCAAAGGTCGGCCAGACGGGGGTTGCGGTTTCAATCGCGCGCAGAAAATCGCGCGCTTCGATGATGATCTGGTCTTGATAGCCCGTGCCATGCCCCGGCCCTTGGCAAAAGGGCAGGTAATCGGGGTGCAGCGGGCCGGTCAGGATTTTGGTAAAGCCGCGCTGCGCGGCATCGCCTTGGGCTTGGTACAGCCACAGGGCGTTTTGGTCTTCTTGGTCAAAGCGGATCGCGCCCTTTGTACCTGTGATTTCATAGGCATAGCCCATTTTGCGCCCCGAAGCCACGCGCGAAAAGCTTAAATGCCCCATCGCCCCATTGGCAAAGCGGCACAAAAACTGGCCGATGTCGTCATTAACCTCCCGCCCCTCGGCCCCCGGTCGGTTGGGGTAGACGGTGCCGATGTCGGCCGTCAGGCGCGCAATCGGCCCGACCAAGGCAAGGGCTGCGTTGATCATATGCGGGGCCAGATCGCCCATCGTGCCATTGGCCACACCGAAGTTGCGCCATTTGGCGGGGCTGGTGCCGTCGGCGTCAAAATCCTCGGTATGCTCACCGCGAAACCAGATCACCTCGCCAATCGCGCCCGATTGCACCAGTTGGCGCGCATAGGCCGAGGCGGGGGTGCGGATGTAGTTAAAGCCGACCATATTGGCCACGCCTGAAGCTTGGGCAGCGGCCACCATCGCGACAGCATCCTCAAGGCTCGCGCCCAGCGGCTTTTCGCACAGCACCGGCTTGCCCAAGGCAAAGGCGCGCTCGGCAATGGCGCGGTGAGTTTCTTGGGGTGAGGCGATCACCACTGCTTGAACCCGTGGGTCATCGACCAACACCCGCCAATCACCCGTGGCGCGGGCGAAGCCATATGCGGCGCGGTAGGCTTGCGCACTGGCATCCGATGTGGCGCAGATCATTTCAAGCTTTGGCCGCAGGGTGGTGTTGAACACCGCCCCCACCGCCGCCATGGCCACCGAATGCGCCTTGCCCATATAGCCGCCGCCCACAATGCCAATTCCGATGTCGCGCATGTGGGCTGTCCTTGAAGGTGTTTGCAACCGGTTGCAAAATGGGTATCCTAAAGCCCAAGATAAGGTCAATCCGCTTTCGATGACAGGGGAACAGGCGTGCAACGGATTTGGAAACGTATGGCGCTGAACCGCTTTGTCGTGCTGGGCCGTGTGGGGATGGACCTCTACGCCGACCCGCCCGGCACCAAGATCGAAGAGGCATTGCGTTATGTCGTGGCGATTGGCGGATCGGCGGGCAATATCGCGGTAGCCTTGGCCAAGCAGGGGGCCAAGGCCGCGCTGTTGACCTGCGTGTCCGACGATGCCGTAGGCCGCTATTGCGTGGCAGAGTTGCACCGGTATGGGGTCAACACCGCCCATATCCGCCCCGTGGCGGGAGAGGCGCGCACCTCACTGGCCGTGGTGGAAACTGTGCCTGTCCAGACGCAATCGGTGCTGTACCGCAACGGCGCGGCGGATTTCGCGCTGTCCAGCCCCGATGTGGCGGGGGTCGATTATGCCGGCAGCGCGGCCTTGGTGGTGACGGGCACAGCACTGGCCTGTGAGCCGTCACGCAGTGCCACATTCGCGGCAATGTCTGCGGCCCAAGCGGCGGGGGCCTTGGTGGTGCTGGATATCGACCACCGCGCTTACTCTTGGGCATCGGTGACGGAAGCTGCCGTGCTATATCAACAAGCAGCCCAGATGGCCGATATTGTCATTGGCAATGACGACGAATTTGGCCTGATGGCGGGTGGCTATGACGCTGGCCGGCCCTATGCCCGCGCCTTGGCGCAAGGATCGGACAAAATCGCCATCTACAAACGCGGCGCTGCGGGGTCGGTGACCTTCACCCCCGATTTCAGCTTTGAAACCGGCATCTTCCCCGTCACCGCCCTGAAACCCATGGGCGCGGGCGATGGCTTTATGGGCGGGCTTTTGGCCGCCCTTGGGCGTGGCCACACGCTGGAAACCGCTGTGCGCCGCGGTTCGGCCACCGCAGCCCTGATCGTGGCGGGCATCGGCTGCGCCCCTTCCAGCCCCGACACCACAACCCTTGACGCTGTTCTGGCCCAAGTTGGAGAGACCCATGCACATCGCCCCACATGACAACCACAATCAGGCCATCATCGGGGCCAATCATGCTTTGGTGCCCTTGGTTTATCTTAACGTCGTTACGCTAAACGCGGGCGAGGTCTTCACCTCGCAGGTGGCGGGGTATGAAACCTGCATCGTGCCCGCCACGGGCACGGTGACAGTCAACACCGATGGCCAAAGCTTTGCAGACATCGGCCAGCGCTGTGCAAATGTCTGGGACGGCGAGCCGGAGGGGGTCTATGTCCCCTCAGGCGCGCCTGCGACGATCACCTGCACCGCCAAGGCCGAGGTGTTTATCGCCGGGGCCCAATTTGCCGACTACCGCCCCGCTTTTGCCGTGCGCGCTGCCGATATCGACCCCGTTCAATATGGATCGGATGAGACAAAAACCCACCGCAAGATCAAGCATATTCTGGGCCAGAAGTACCATTCCGCCGTCGGCCGCCTGCTGGTGTCAGAGCTTTACACGGTGGGCGCTGGCGGCTGGTCGGGCTTTCCCAGCCACAAGCATGACACCGAACGCCTGCCCCTAGAAACCCGCCATGACGAGGTTTACAACTTTCGCTTCAATCCCCCCCACGGCTCTGGCCTGCAAATGCTGCAACGCGAGGCGGGCAAATCGGGCGATGCCTATCATTTGATGGACCGTTCAACCGTGGCGATTGATCAAGGCTATCATCCGTGCTGCGTGCTGCCGGGCTATCAGATGTATTACTTCACCGTCTTGGGCGGGCTAACCCAGCGCCCCTTGGTGCAGTATTTCCAACCCGAACATGCCGACCAGATCGAAACGATCCCCGGTATCAAGGACATGATTGCCAAGTTCAAATAGGGGGCGGGGATGGCGCTGGTATCTCTGACACAAGTGCTGTCGGCCTGCATGACCCAGCGCCGCGCTGTGGCGGGGTTGGTGGTCTTGGGCTGGGAAGACGCTGTGGCTTATGTGCAAGCGGCCGAAGCCGAGGGCTGCCCCGTGATCTTGCAAGCCGGCCCCGGTGCGCGCGCCCATACGCCCTTGCCCGTCTTGGGGGCGATGTTTCGCGCCTTGGGCGAACGCGCCCGCGTGCCCGTTGTGGCCCATCTTGACCACGGCGAAACGCTTGGCGTGTGTGCCGAGGCTATCGCCTGCGGCTTCACCTCGGTCATGTATGACGGGTCGGCCCTACCTTTGGCCGAGAACATCGCCCGCACGGCAGAAGTGGTGGCCATGGCCCATGCCAAAGGCGTGGGGGTTGAGGGCGAGTTGGGCTTTGTGGGCTATGCCGCAGGGGCGGAGCGCAATGCGACGCCCTCGCTGGGCACTGATCCGGCGGAAGTGGCGCAGTTTGCCGCCCAAACCGGCGTTGATGCCTTGGCGGTTTCGGTCGGCAACAGCCATCTGATGACGGACACCAGCGCGCAGATTGACTGGCACCGCCTGCGTGCGGTGCAAGCGGCGACCCCCACACTGCCCCTTGTGCTGCACGGGGGGTCGGGGCTGGACCACGCTTTGCGGGCACAGTTGGCCGCTGACACCAATGTCTGCAAATTCAACATCGGCACCGAGCTGCGCCAAGCCTTTGGGGCGGCGTTGCGGGCCAGTCTGGCCAGCGACCCCACCCGCTTTGACCGCATTGCGCTTTTGCGCGACACGATTGATCCGGTGGCCAAGGCCACAAGGTGTGCGCTGCGCTCACTTGGGCCGCCGCCCACGATGGGCGGATCACTCCGACATTAAAGGGTTTTTCCCGCCCCCCCGATGGTCTAGCCTGCCGTTCAAATCAGGGA
>CAXNKP010000125.1:0-6566 GCA_964202815.1 Stagnihabitans sp.
CCCCTTCATAGATGGCAGTTGCCACGTCAGACACTTCGGCACGGGTTGGTACCGGCGCTTCAATCATCGACTCCAGCATCTGGGTCGCCACGATCACAGGTTTGGCCGCAGCACGCGCCCCCCGGATCAGGCGCTTTTGAATCGGCGGCACGGTGTAGACGGGCAGTTCCACGCCCAGATCGCCGCGCGCCACCATGATCCCGTCTGAAACTTGCAAGATGGCGTCATAGGCTTTGACAGCGGCGGGTTTTTCGATCTTGGCCATAAGGGCCGCACGGCCGCGTGCCAAGCTGCGCGCCTCGATCACGTCTTCAGGGCGTTGCACAAACGACAGGGCCAGCCAGTCCACGCCCAACTCGCAGGCAAATTCCAGATCGACGCGGTCTTTGTCCGACAGCGCGGCCATGGGCAGAACCACATCGGGCACGTTCACGCCCTTGCGGTTGGAAATCGTGCCCCCGACCGTGACAGTGCAATTGGCAAAATCCTTTCCACAGTCTTCGACCACGACCCGGATTTTGCCGTCATTGACCAGCAAGGCGGCGCCCGGTTCAAGGGCTGCAAAAATCTCGGGGTGGGGCAATTGCACGCGGGTCACATCGCCAGGGATGGACGACAGATCCATGCGGAACTTGGCACCCTCGATCAGGTTTTCACTGCCGTTGGCAAAAGTGCCTACGCGCAGTTTGGGGCCCTGAAGGTCAGCCAAGATGCCGATCGGGCGGCCAAGATCGGCTTCGACCTTGCGGATGATGATGTGGCGGGCGCGAATATCGTCATGGGTGCCATGGCTCATGTTCAAGCGGAACACATCGGCCCCCGCTTCAAACAAAGCGCGAATGGTGGCGTAGTCGCTGGAGGCCGGGCCCAAAGTGGCTACGATCTTAACATTCCGAAGGCGTCTCATGCCTTGATCCTTTATGTCGTGTTCCAAAGTTGCGGTGGGCCAAGGGCCTTATGGCCCAATTGCCCAAAAGGAGCAACTGGCCGTGGCAGGGATAAGTCACGCCGCGTGACGATTGCGCGACGATGATGTGAAGCAGGGCACCTCTGCGGAATTTTACGCGCAAAAGTGTTCTTTTCGGCCGTGTGGTGATTCCCTTTCGCCCGCCCGTTGGCTAAGAGTGAGCGGCAAAGGAGCCCGCCATGCCGCCGTTTCACATCCTTGGTCCAGACCGCCCTGGCCGCTGGCTGGTGACGTGCGATCACGCCTCTAACCGGGTGCCGGTGCAGGTGTGTGGCGGGGATTTGGGCGTCTCAGCCGAGGATATGGCGCGCCACATCGCTGTGGATGTCGGCGCGCGAGGACTGGCCGAGGCTTTGGGGGCTGCGCTGGACAGCCCCGTGATCTGCAGCGACTTCAGCCGTTTGGTGATTGACGCCAATCGGGGCGAGCAAGACCCCACGCTGGTGATGCAGCTTTATGACGGCACGATCATTCCGGGCAATTCAGGGATTGCAGCGCATGACGTTGAGCAGCGTCTGACCACCTTGCACCGCCCCTACCATGCAGCCTTGGCGCAGTTGGCGGCCAAGCGGGATGATACGGTGATCGTGGCGATCCACTCTTTCACCCCCTGCCTGCGCGGCCGCGCCCCGCGCCCCTGGGCTGTGGGGGTGTTGTATTCGCACCTTGATGCGCGCCTGTCGCGGGCGTTGATTGGGGGTCTGCGCTGTGATGCCGATTTGTGTGTGGGCGATAATGAACCCTATGACGGCCATCTGCCCGGCGATTCGATTGATAGGCACGCGCTGCAAAAGCGGCGTCACAACACGTTGATTGAGCTACGCTCGGATCTGATTGCGGATAAGGTGGCGCAAGAAACCTGGGCGCGGCGGTTGGCGCCGGCCCTGACCCAAGCCTTGGAGGCTGTCGATGCACCTAGATGATGCGACCCGTGAAAAGCTTGAAGCTGCGGCGTTTCGGGCGCTGATGCACCATTTGTTGGAAAAGCGCCCCGATGTGCAAAACATCGACCTGATGAATTTGGCAGGCTTTTGCCGCAACTGCCTGAGTCGTTGGTACAACGAAGCCGCCACTGCTGAGGGCATCGCCATGACCAAGGACGAAGCGCGGGAAATCGTTTACGGTATGCCCTATGCCGATTGGGTGGCGCAAAACCAAACCCCTGCGGATGCGGATAAGACGGCGGCCTTTGATGCGGCGTTTCGCGCCAATGTCGGGGGCGAGCCGCCTTCGCACGGCTAGGCGGTCTGGCTTCCGCCGACATATTCGGGGGGGCCAGCCCCCCCGATTCCCCCTGCCGAAGGGGCTGTCTGCCCCTCCGGTCCGCCCCAAGCGCATGTCCTGCCAGCGGTGCGCAGCGGGGCTAAGGGCGATCAGATCGCGGTTTTGTGCATTTCGTCCAAGTAGATTTCACGCAGGCGCAGGGCAAGCGGGCCGGGTTTGCCGGTCCCCACGGGGGTTTCGTCAATCGCGATCACCGGCGTTACAAAAGCGCTGGCAGAGGTGATAAACGCCTCATCCGCGCCTTGGGCTTCGGCGATGGTGAAGGGGCGTTCTTCGACCTCCATCTGGGCTTCGCGGGCAAAGCGCAGCACGGCGGCACGGGTGATGCCGTGCAAGATATCCTGCGACAAGTGCCGCGTGATGATGCGGTTGCCCTTGACGATATAGGCGTTGTTCGAGGTGCCTTCGGTCACCACCCCGTCTTCGACCATCCACGCATCATCGACATGCGCCTTTTTGGCCGCCATTTTGGCCATCGACGGGTACAGCAATTGCACCGTCTTGATATCGCGCCTGCCCCAGCGGATGTCGGGAACCGAGATCACCTTCCAGCCCGCCTTGGCTACGGGGCTTTCAGCCAGCCCAGGTTTGGACTGGGTAAAGATCACCACGGTCGGCGGCACCGCGGGGTTGGGATAGGCAAAGTCGCGGTCGCCCGGATTGCCGCGCGTGACTTGCAGATAGACCATGCCGTCCACCACTGCGTTGAGTTCGACCGCTTGGCGAAACAGCGCCAGCCATTCGGTATCGCTGTGGGGGTTGGTCATGTCCAGCTCTGCCAAAGACCGCGCAAGGCGCACACAATGGCCGGCAAAGTCGATCAACTTGCCGCCCAGAACCGAGGTCACTTCATAAACCCCGTCCGCCATCAAAAAGCCCCGGTCAAACACCGACACCACGGCTTCGGCTTCCGGCACAAAATGCCCATTCACATAGACCAAACGGTTCATATTCTATCCCCAAAGGGCCCTTGCGGGCGGATGGACCCCTTGGGCGTCATAGTCAAAGGGCACCTCGCGGTCTTGAGACAGAAGCAGCGGGCCGTCAAGATCACAATACTGCGCCCCTTGTGCCAGCAAAACAGCGGGGGCCATGGCCAGCGAAGACCCGACCATACAGCCCACCATCAGCCCAAAGCCCAGTCGCTGTGCCTCGGCCTTCGCGACAAGGGCTTCTGTCAGCCCGCCGGTCTTATCCAGCTTCAGGTTGACCAGATCATATTTGCCCATCAGCCCCGCCAGACTGGCCGCCCCGTGGCAGGATTCGTCGGCCGCCACCGGCAGAGGGCGGGCGATTTCGGCCAGCATGTCGTCTGCGCCTGCGGGCAGCGGTTGTTCAACCATGGCCACGCCAAGGCGGATCAGATGGGGGGCAAGGACGGTGTAGACTTCGGGTGTCCAACCCTCGTTCGCATCGACGATCAGGCGGGACTTGGGGGCCCCTTGGCGCACGGCTGCCAGCCTTGGCATATCATCGGGCGTGCCGAGTTTCAGTTTCAGCAGGGGGCGGTGGGCGTTTTGGGCGGCTAGGGCGCGCATCGCCTCGGGCGTATCCAGCGACAGCGTATACGCGATTTGCACCGGTGCCGGACTGGCCAAGCCCGCCAGTTGCCATGCCCGTAGGCCCGAGGCCTTGGCCTCAAGATCCCACAGCGCGCAGTCCAGCGCATTGCGGGCCGCGCCTGCGGGCAGTGCGTTTTGCAAGGCTTGGCGGGTGATGCCCTCAGGCAGGGCCAAGATGGCCTCGCTCACCGAGGCAAGGCTTTCGCCGTAGCGTGCATAGGGCACGCATTCGCCCCATCCTGTCACGCCGCCACGCGTCACCCGCACGGTCAGCACCTGCGCTTGGGTCTTGCTGCCGCGCGAGATGGTGAAGGTGCGGGTCAGGGCAAAGGTGTCAGGGGTGAGAGTGATCATGTGGTAGCCTTTCGAGGGACGCGCAATTTGCCCATTTTTGCCTGCGCTGCGCCACTCTTTTGTGATGCTGCGGCTGCGAAGGCGCTTGCAGCGCTTTGCGCAATTATATATCTCTTGCGCACAAAACTTTGAAACATCCTTGCGAGGCCCCCTTGTCCTTTCGCCTGCAACCTGCCCCCCCCGCCCGCCCCAACCGCTGCCAGCTGTTCGGCCCCGGCTCTCGCCCGGCGTTATTTGCCAAAATGGCGGTGTCGGCGGCGGATGTGGTTAATCTTGATCTAGAGGATTCTGTCTCTCCGGCGGATAAGCCGCAGGCGCGGGCCAATATCATTCAGGCGATTTCAGATGTGGACTGGGGCAAGAAAACCTTGTCGGTGCGCATCAACGCGCTGGACACGCCCTATTGGTACCGCGATGTGGTGGACCTGCTGGAACTGGCAGGCCCGCGACTGGATATGATAATGATCCCGAAAGTCGGCTGTGCGGAAGATCTTTACGCCGTGGACGCCCTTGTGACAGCGGTTGAACGCGCCATGGGCCGCACCAAGCCCTTGGGGTTCGAGGTGATTATCGAATCAGCCGCCGGAATCAGCCATGTCGAAGCCATCGCCGCAGCCTCGCCCCGCCTGACGGCGATGAGCTTGGGGGCCGCCGATTTCGCCGCCAGCATGGGCATGCAAACCACCGGCATCGGCGGCACGCAAGAGAATTACTACATGCTGCAAGCGGGGGCGCGTCATTGGGCAGACCCCTGGCATTGGGCCCAAACGGCCATCGTGGCCGCCTGCCGCACCCACGGTATTCTGCCCGTCGACGGTCCTTTTGGTGACTTTTCCGATGACGAGGGCTTTCGCGCCCAAGCCCGCCGCTCGGCCACCCTTGGCATGGTAGGCAAATGGGCGATCCATCCCAAACAGGTGGCTTTGGCGAACGAGGTCTTCACCCCCTCGGCCGCAGCCGTCGCCGAAGCGCGCGAGATCTTGGCCGCGATGGAGGCGGCTAAAACGCGCGGCGAGGGGGCGGCTGTTTACAAGGGCCGTTTGGTCGATATAGCCTCAATACGTCAGGCCGAGGTGATCGTCGCGCAGTCTGATCTGGTCGGCGGGGCTTAAGGCCAAAAAGATACCCTGCTGCCGCGGGACGGGAGGCCCAAAGCAGCACAAAAGGGGAGGACACGCGCCCTGCGCCCAAGTGGCTGCGGGGCGCGTGCATTTTAGGCCCGCCGCTTTGGTTGCATCTTGCCCCCTGCCCCGCCATATAGGGGCCAGCACAATGCACGACCGTCTTGGAGCGCGCGATGAACTATCTGGAATTCGAAAAACCCCTTGCCGAGATTGAAGGCAAAGCCGAAGAACTGCGCGCCATAGGGCGGTCGAACCCTGCGATGGATGTATCCAAAGAGGCCGAGGCGCTGGACCGAAAGGCGGACCAGATGCTCAAAGACCTGTATAAGGGCCTGAACCCGTGGCAGAAATGCCAAGTGGCACGGCACCCAGAGCGGCCCCATTGCCGCGATTACATCGAGGCACTGTTCACCGAATTCACCCCGCTGGCAGGCGATCGAAACTTTGCTGATGACCATGCGATTATGGGGGGTCTTGCGCGGTTCAACGACCAGCCCGTGCTGGTGATGGGCCAAGAAAAGGGCCATGACACAAAGACCCGCATTGAACGCAACTTTGGCATGGCGCGCCCCGAAGGCTACCGCAAAGCGATCCGCCTGATGGATCTGGCCGACCGTTTCCGTTTGCCCGTGATCACCTTGGTTGACACCCCCGGCGCTTATCCGGGCAAGGGCGCGGAAGAACGCGGACAGGCCGAAGCCATTGCACGCGCCACCGAAAAAAGCCTGCAAATCGGCGTGCCGCTGATTTCGGTGATCGTGGGCGAGGGGGGATCGGGCGGCGCCGTGGCGCTGGCCACCGCCAACCGCATCGCCATGCTGGAGCATTCGATCTATTCGGTGATCAGCCCCGAAGGCTGCGCGTCGATCCTGTGGAAAGACGCCGAAAAGATGCGCGAAGCGGCCGAAGCTTTGCGCCTGACAGCACAGGATCTGCAAAAGCTGGCCGTCATTGATCGGATCGTGACCGAGCCTTTGGGCGGCGCACAACGCGGCCGCAAAGAGGCTATCGCTGCGGTGGGCAAGGCGCTTGAGGCGATGCTCAAAGACCTGTCGGGCAAAAAGCCCGAGGCGCTGATCAAAGATCGGCGCGAACAGTTCTTGGCGATGGGCACCAAGGGCTTAGCCGCCTGATTTCGCCGATACTTGATTTTTCGCAGAAAAATCGTGGCCCGCGCCAAACGATTTTTCTGCGAAAAATCGGCTGCTACCACCAACCCAAATGCGCCCGCGTTGAACGCTCGCTGTCGTAATCCTTACCCACGATGCCACCCTC
>CAXNKP010000126.1:0-6524 GCA_964202815.1 Stagnihabitans sp.
GGCTGCGGCCAGCGCGACTGCTTTTTCGGCGGCCCGGCGTTCAAGATCATCCATGGCCCCTTGCGCCGCCACGGCCTCGGCCAGCCTTTGCTGTTCGGCCTCTGTCAGTTGCTGTTGCAGGCTGCTAACCGTGCCAGCGGCTTCGGCCAGCGCCACTGCTTTTTCGGCGCCCCGGCGTTCAAGATCATCTATGGCCCCTTGCGCCGCCACGGCCTCGGCCAGCCGTTGCTGTTCGGCCTCTGTCAGTTGCTGTTGCAGGCTGCTAACCGTGCTATTGGCTGCGGCCAGCGCGACTGCTTTTTCGGCGGCCCGGCGTTCAAGATCATCCATTGCCCCTTGCGCCGCCACAGCCTCGGCCAGCCGTTGCTGTTCGGCCTCTGTCAGTTGCTGTTGCAGGCTGCCGACCATGCGATTGGCCGTGGCCAAAGAGGCCGCAGTTTCCGCCTCTTGGCGCTTGAGGTCTTCAATCAGGGCGCGCAAGGCCTCTGTCCGGGCGGCAGCAAGGCGGGCAGCTTCGGCATCAGCGTCAATTTCGTCGCGGGCCTTGGCAAGAGCCAGGTTAAGCGCCTCTTTTTCCGTCATAAGCTTGGACTGCGCTGCCTGACCCTCAGCAACACTGGCCGTAAGCACCCCGATTTGGTCGTTTTGCCCTGCCGTCTGTGCCAAAAGCCCCGCAACTTGGGCCTCGAAACTGACAATCTTGCCCTGCGCGGTGGCCAGTTCGCCCTCTTTGGCAGAAAGCTGGCCAGAGAGCGTGGCAATCAGCGCTGATTGTTCATCACCCTTGGCCTTGGCGGTTTCCAACTGATCACTCAGGCTTGTGACCTGATCAGACAGGCCAGCGGATTTCGTCTTTTCCAGTCCCAAAGCATCGGCCAGTTGCGACACCTGATCGTTTAGCTGGCTGAGTTCGGAGCTTTGCGTGTTGATCGTGTCGCGCAACACCGATTGGGCCACGGTCAAAATCGTCAGCACAAACATCATCACCATAAGCAAGGTGGTGACGGCATCGACAAAGCCTGCCCAGATATTGGGCGGTTCGCGCCTTCTGCGGCTTAAACCCATGGCTAACCGCGCCCCGGTGCGCCGCGTGCCACAGACTTGATCGCAGTGGTCAAGGCCGCCAAGTCGCCGCGCAGTTCGGCCAAGGTTTCTTGCCGGCCGGCCGAAAGCTCTTCCAGGATCCGCAGCAATTGCACGTCGATCGACCGCAGGCGCATCCGGCTTTCCGCGTCAGAATAGCCCTGCGCGGCGGTTTCGGATTCCGAAAGGGCCACGAGCATCTTGTCTTGCCCCGTCACAAGGCGGTTCAAGGCGGCCACTTGGCCACTTTCCGCCTCCATCGCCTTGGCCAAACGCCGCACCGCGGTGGCCAGATCAGCGATCCGTTGATCACTTTGGGCGCGGCCGGCTTCGGATTGCGCCGAGATCACCTGCAGCGCCTCGATCTGGGTTGCGACATGATCCAAAACTTGGGTCATCACCGTTTGATCCACAGCCTCGCCCTCAGCCCCGGCAAAGCCAAGCCGTGTGATCGAAGACACCCATTCTTCCAACTCTCGGTAAAACCGATTTTGACCATGGCTGGCGAAAAGTTCCAACAGGCCCACAACCAAAGACCCCGCCAAACCCATGAGTGAGGAGGAAAAGGCCGTGCTCATCCCGCCCAACTGTTCTTGCAAACCATTCATCAGCTTGGCGAAAATCGCAACGCCGGTATCGCCCTCTTGCGGGGCCAGCGCTTTGATCGTACCAACAATGGCTGGAATCGTCACGGCAAGGCCGTAAAAAGTGCCCAAAAGCCCAAGAAATATCAATAGGTTGGTTAGATAGCGCGTGATGTCGCGGGCTTCATCAATGCGCGTTGCCACCGAATCCAGAATAGAATGCGCGTTAGAGGATGTGATCTGCCGCGTGGCTTCGCGCCCGCGCAGCAAGGCTGCCAAAGGGGCCAAAAGACGCGGCGCGCGCGCATCCTCGCCGCCTTCGGTGCCATTGGCGAAATTTTCGATCCAGCGCACCGATTGGATCAAAATCAACACCTGCCAGAAACACGTGGCGATGCCAAAGGCAAAGACGCCGATGATAAAGGCGTTCAGCCAAGGGTTGGTCTGCAAGATTTCCAAAACTTGCGATTTGATCAGCCAAAGACCAGCACCCAGCAAGCCGCAAGCCACCAGCATGCTGACAATCTGCCGGATCGGTTGGGTAAAAGAGATTTGTGACAAACCCTGCTGTTTCATGCGCCTACTCGAGCCCGATCTGTAAACCTGTGTCTGTGATAATAGCAGGCATTGCCCGCGTGCCAAGCGAAAGAGACTTAAGGCTGCAACCCTTGCACCATTATCACCAGTTGGTCCAGACCTGCATCTGCAATGCCCAAGCCAGAAAGATGGGCTGCCGTCTGCTCTAGATAGGCGCGGTTGGTGCCCCGTCCGCCCACCGCCTGCGCTATGATGCCCGCCTGTTCGGCCAAGGACAAGCCGCCGCAGTATTGCACATGCGCAGGGTCAATCACATACGCCAAGGCCGTCAGATCGCGGCCATCGCGGGTGCGAACGGGCAACCAGTCCTCCAGATAGGCCGAAGAGATCAACTCGCGCGCGCGCAGGGCCTTTAGGGTTTCCGCCTCTGCACCTTGTGTCACGCGAAAGGCCACCCCGTCACAAAAGGCCCCGGCCGCACGGTCCAGCGCCAGCACCAGGCCCATCCGCTCGGGTGTGCCGCGATGGTGGACCGAGCGCATGCAAAAGCTGCGGTGCCAATGGCTTAGGCGGGCTACCTGCGTCTCGGCCACGGCAAAACCCGGATCCCAGATAAGCGACCCATAGCCAAAGACCCATAGCGGTTGCAACATGAACTGGCCCTTTCTGTTGGCTGGTTGTAAACGCGCCGTAGGGCAAAGGAAAAGGGAAGATCGAATGCGGTGGGTGCGGTTTTTGCTTTGGTTTGTGCTGGGGCTTGGCGTGCTGTGGGGCGGCTATTGGTTCGTGGGCGCGCGCGCCGTCGAGCAGGGCACCCGCGCGTGGTTTGCCAGCCAAAAAGCCGCAGGGCTTGTGGCAGAAAACAGCGCGGTGCGCGTGGCTGGATTTGCCGATCGCTTTGATCTGACCATCACTGACCCCCATCTGGCAGACACTGTCAGTGGTTGGGGCTGGCAAGCACCCTTTGTTCAGATATTCGCCATGACATGGAAACCATGGCATGTGATCGCGGCCCTGCCGCCCACCCAAGTGATCCATACCCCCGCGGGGCAGGATGTCACCCTGACCTCCACCCGTTTGATGGCCAGCGTCTTGGGCCAACCAACCCCCGCCCTGCCCCTGAGGCGCGCCGTGATCGAGGGGGAGGGGGTAACGATATCCTCGTCGGAGGGCTGGCAGATCGGGATGGACAAGATCATTCTGGCCGCTGAACGTGTGGCTGAGCAAGCCAATACCCTGCGCTTGGGCGCGGATGTGGGGGTGCTGACCCTGCCACAGGCTTACGCCAATTTGAAAGACCTTGGCCCTGACCTCTCTGGCCTGCATCTGGATGCCAAAGTGACCCTGTCGCAGCCCATCGACCGCAATCTGCGCGAACCGCATCTGCTGGCCTTCAGCCTGACGCAGTTTCACATCGCTTGGGGAGTGGCGGACCTGACCATGCGGGGAGAGATCAAACCCGACGCCCAAGGCTTCGCCTCGGGCCGGATTGACCTGCACCTGAAAGGCTGGCGCAGCCTGCCTGCGGCGGCGGTGGCCTTGGGGTTGGTGCCGCCCTCAAACGCAGAGACCATCCAGCGCGGGCTGGAGTTTTTGGCCAAGGCCAGCCCGGACCCAGAGGTGATCTCGTTGCCGCTAAAGCTGCAAAACGGGCAGATGACCTTGGGCTTTATTCCCTTGGGCCCCGCGCCACGCCTGCCTTAGTTGGGTCAGCGGCAGTAAGCCCGGCCGCCATGGGGGGCCACGTCAAAATGGATGTGGGTTTCGTGATAGCCGTCTGATCCGGGGCCCAAAATGGTCTGAAAAATGCCGCACCCCGCCTTTTGCGCCGCCTTGATCTGGCGTCCATAGTCAGAGGCAACCAGGAAAGTTGTGCCATCGGCGGTCTTGAAGCCTGCAATATCAATCGCCTGCCCCAACCCATGCACCGAGACGGGATTGCCCGGCACATTGTTGCGCGGCCGGCAGGCATAGCTGTCAGCCACGTTCAGGCGCACAATGTTGCCGTCAAAGGCCGGTTGCAGGCCAAAAGTGATCCACTCAGACAGGGCGCGGGCTTGGGTGCAGTTGATCGTGGCCGCAGGCACAAGTTTGACGTCCGCGATCTCATTGGCCAAAATCGGGGCGTCGATCCTGCACCCTTTGTGGCGGCCTTGGATGGCGGGCAGGGCCTTGCCCTTGATCTTGGGGCTGTCACACAAATACCCCCCGCCCAAGGCTGCGGCGGTTTTGGGCGTTTGCACGCTGAAATCAGGCCTTTTCATCGGCCGAAACCTTGCCAAGTCAGTATCCAGCGATGCCGGCCTTGGCATAGGGCGGATCAATGGTGTTTCGAACACAGGGCGCGGCATCGGGCGGATCTGCGCCAAATCGACCTCGGCCCGCGCCAAGCCACAGGCCAGCGGCAAAAGCCCCAAGGCCAAAGCCAAGCGCATTTAACCGCTGACCGACTTGCTGGCCGCAACCCGGCCGAAATCGGGGGCCGAAGTATCTTGACCAGCCTCAATGATCCCGCGGCGAATGGCACGGGTGCGGGTGAAATAGTCAAACAACTGATCGCCATCGCCCATACGGATAGCGCGCTGCAGCACGAACAACTCTTCGGCAAAGCGGCCCAGAATGTCCAAAACCGCGTCTTTGTTGGTCAAGAACACGTCGCGCCACATGGTAGGGTCGCTCGAGGCGATCCGCGTGAAATCGCGAAAGCCTGTGGCCGAGTACTGGATCACTTCGCTGTTGGACACTTGGGCCAAGTGATCGGCCACGCCGACCATCGTGTAGGCGATCAGGTGGGGGGTATGGCTGACCACGGCCAGCACCAGATCATGGTGGGCCGGATCCATCGTATCGACCTTGGCCCCCATCGCCTGCACAAGATCGCGCAGGCGGTTCAAGGCTTGGTTGTCTGTATCGGTCGCAGGCGTCAGCAGCCACCAGCGGTTGTCAAACAAGGTGGCAAAGCCGGAACGCGGGCCGGAATATTCGGTTCCTGCCATCGGATGGCCGGGAATGAAATGCACGCCCATCGGGATATGCGGTTGCACCGCGGCAATCACCGCTTGCTTGACCGATCCCACATCAGTCACCGTGGCCCCTGCTGCCAAATGCCCGCCAATTTCGGCAGCAATCACCGCCATCGCCCCGACGGGCACAGCCAACACCACCAGATCAGCACCCGCCACAGCCTCAGCTGCTGTGGCAAAGACTTGGTCGCACAGGCCAATCTCCAGCGCCACGGCGCGAGTTTCAGCGGATTTGGCATGGCCCACAATCTGCCCCGCCAAACCCTTGGCCCGCATGGCATGCGCCATCGACGAGGCAATCAGCCCCAAGCCGATCAGCGCCACCCTTTGATAGATCACCGTCATTTCATGCCCTTGAACTGGCCAATCGCATGGGCCACCCGGCGGCACGAGGACTCGTCGCCAATGGTGATCCGCAGGCAATGGGGCAACTTATAGCTCGACACCCGCCGCACAATCAGTCCTTGCGCTTGAAGATGGGCATCGCAGGCCTCGGCCTCGGTCGCACTGGCAAAGCGGGCAAGGATGAAATTGGCCATCGAGATATCCGAGGGCACACCCAATTCAGCCAAAGCCAAGGCCAACCAATGGCGCAGCCGCGCATTTTCACTGCGGCATCGGGTGACATAATCTTGGTCGCGCACGGCGGCCTCGGCCACCTCTTGCTGGGTGTTGGACAGGTTGAAAGGGCCGCGAATGCGGTTGAGCACGTCGATGATGGCGCGCGGCCCATAGCCCCAACCGACCCGCAAGCCGCCCAATCCGTAGATCTTGGAAAACGTCCGCGTCATCACCACATTCGGCCTGCGATCGACCAAAGCGGCCCCACCGTCATAGCCTTCGACAAATTCAGAATAGGCCCCGTCCAGCACCAAAATCGCCTGCTCGGGCAGACCTTCGGCGAGGCGTTCCACCTCGGCTGGCGAAATCATTGTGCCAGTGGGATTGTTGGGGTTGGCGATAAAGACCAGTTTGGTGCGCCGGTTGCAGGCGCGCAGAATGGCGTCGACGTCACTGATCCGCTCACGCTCGGCCACTTCGACAGGGGTGGCGCCAGCCGCCGTGGCCGAAATACGGTACATCAAAAAGCCGTGTTCAGTAAAGACCACCTCGTCCTTGACGCCGGCATAGGCTTGGCAGAGCAAATGGATGATCTCGTCCGAACCCACGCCGCAAATGATCCGGTCAGCTTCCAACCCATGCGCTTCGGCGATGGCTTGGCGCAGATTGGCGTGGTCGGTCGCGGGATAGCGGTGGATCTGGTGGACCGAGCGTTGAAACGCCTCTTTGGCCTTAT
>CAXNKP010000127.1:0-6512 GCA_964202815.1 Stagnihabitans sp.
GCGCGGGCTGTAATCACATATTGTTTTCGAATTTCGTCCAGAAACGAATTCTTGGTCAACAGCGTCAGCGTGGCAAAGCTAGAGATGGTCGAGGCGACAATGGGCAACGTGATGTGCCAGAAGTAATCCTTGATTTGCGCCAAAACCCCAAGTTCGGCCCAGTTCTCAGATGTCAGCCCGCGCAAGGGGAAGATGCGGTAATAACTTCCGCCAGCGAACAAAACCAACAGCAAAATTGCGAACAAAAACCCCGGGATCGCATAGGCCCCAATGATGATCCCCGATGTCCAGACATCAAACCGCGACCCATCGCGCACCGCTTTGCGAATACCAAGCGGGATCGAGATGAGATAGGCGATCAAGGTGCTCCATAGGCCCAGCGTGATCGACACAGGCATCTTTTCAAGTATCAGCCCCACGACCGAGGTGGAGCGGAAATAGCTATCGCCGAAATCCAACTGCATATAATTGCCCAGCATGATAAAAAACCGCTTCCACGCAGGAATGGGTTCTTTGTGGCAGGCGGGGTCTTTCAGGCTGGGGGTGCCGGTAAAATCATCAGCACAGACGATGCGCGAAAAGCCGAATTCCACCTCTAGCTGGGCGATGAATTCCGGCGGTAGACCGCGCGCGCCAATATAGCCATTGCCCGCATCGGCCCCCGCCACGTCCTGCCCCGCATCTGACCCCGTGCCCGAAATTTTCTCGATCGCATTGCCATCGCCTTCAACCCGCGCTGCCACCTGTTGAATGGGGCCGCCGGGTACGAATTGGGTCAGTGTGAAGTTGATCACCATGATCCCCAACAACGTGGGGATCACCAAAAGCAATCGCCTTAAAATATAGGCTCCCATCGGGGCCACGCGCCTTTCACTGCAAAACGCCCGCGGCCTTTAGCTTGGCCGCCTTGTCCGCGTCATACCACCAAAAGGCCAACTCGCCCAAAGCATAGGGCGGCAGCGGGTCGGGGTGGGCGTAGATGTCATAATAGGCCAGCGTGTAGACGTTCTTGTACCACTGCGGCACCCAGAACTTTTCGGCCAGCAAAACCCGGTCCAGCGCTTTGGTGGCAACGATCAATTCTTCCTTAGTTTTTGCGGCTTTGACCACTTGCGCCAAGGCATCCACAGCAGGCGATTTTAAGCCCATGACGTTGTAGGTGGAATTGTCGGCGGTGGCCGAGCCGTAGAATTGCTCGATCTCGTCCCCCGGTTCCATTCCGGCGCGCGCATTGCCGGTAATAATGTCAAAGTCAAAAGAGGGCGGCGAGGTGCGGGTGTCAAACTGCGCTGGATCGACATTTGAAAGGGTGGCGTCAATGCCAAGCGCCTTAAGGTTTTCGACATAAGGCGTGATCACGCGGTCAAAGGCTGGATTGTTGTTGAGGAATTCAACTTTCAACACCTCGCCTTTGGCATTCACCCGCATCCCGTCAGCGCCGGCTTTCCAGCCCGCCTCGTCCAACAGCGCCGAGGCTTTGCGCAGATTTTTGCGGTCTAACTGGGTGTCGCCAGAAGCGGGGGCAAGACTGTCAGGTTCGGTTAGAATCGCGGCGGGCAAAAGCCCTTGGTCAACCAAAGGTTGCAAGATGGCCACTTCTTCAGCCGAAGGTGCACCCGTTGCGGCGAGATACGAGTTTTCCCAAACCGAATTGATCCGTGCATAAAGCCCGAAGAACAGCGTTTTATTCGACCATTCAAAGTTGAACATCATCCCAATCGCTTCGCGCACCTTGGGGTCTTTGAACTTGTCGCGGCGCAGGTTGAAGAGGAAGGCTTGGCCGTTGGCCTTATTGCCATTGGCCAATTCCACCTTTTGCACTTCGCCCGAGGCTACCATGGGGAAATCATACTGCGTGGCCCAGGATTTGGACGAATTCTCTTGCCGGAAGGTATAGGTGCCGCCCTTGAACCCTTCAAAGGCCGCATTCGGATCTGCGAAGTATTCATAGCGCACGGTGTCAAAGTTGTTGGTGCCCTTGTTGATGGGCAGTGCTTCACCCCAATAGGCGGGATTGCGTTTGTAAACAACGCTTTGACCCGCGCTTAGCTTGTCCAAAAGATAAGCGCCGGTGCCAAGAAAAGGCTCTAGGCTTGACTCTTCAAGATCGCGCTTATTGGCCTCGTAATCGGCCTTAGATATGACGGGCAGGCCCCCCACCGAGGCAGGCAGATCGCGGTAGGGGATGGCGGGCTTGAAGGTGAATTTCACAGTGTAAGGATCAAGCGCTTCGACCTTGTGGACCTGTTTGTTGAACACGGTGCGAAAGTCGGACAGGCCCTTGGTGGTGAAGATGTCATAAGAAAACACCACATCTTCCGCCGTCATCGGCGAACCGTCTGAAAACTTTACGTCTTGGCGCAGGTGAAAGATCACCCATGACCGATCCTCGGAATATTCCATCGTCGTGCACATCAAACAATAAGACGCGCCAATTTCGTCGGCTGTGCCCGTCAGGATCGATTCGTAGGGAAAGCTTGATCCGGCGGCGGCGCTGCCTTTGATCGAGTATGGGTTCATCGAATCAAAACTGCCAAAGGCCCATTGCGACATCTCGCCACCCTTGGGAGCGTTGACATTGACGTAATCGGGTACAAAGTCTGGCCCGTATTTCAGGTCGCCAAAGGTTGAAATGCCGTGGCTGGTAATGACCTTGGCATCTTGCGCCCGCGCGCCGTGCACAAAGGCCGCCAGTGCCACGATGGCAAGGCCCGCGGCCCCCCAACGCCGCAAAAGGCGCAGATCCTGCGGTTTGGCCCTAACGGTTGCTGCTTTGCCCATGCGTGACCCTCCTGAAGTGCGAACAATGTCGACGATCCATAGCTAAATCGGAACGGGCCCGCTTCACAAGTTGCAACTGCGTGAACAGACGGTGCGCCAAACAAAAAGGCCGCCCGGTTAGGGGCGGCCCAGAAGTGCTGTGTGCAAAGCCTTACTTTGTCGTCGCCAAATAGGCGATCAGGTTCGCACGGTCTTGCGGATCGGCAAGGCCCGCAAAACCCATCTTGGTGCCCGGCACATATTGCTTGGGGGCTTTCAAGAAGGCGTAAAGCTCTTCGCCAGTCCAAGGCACTTGGACAGACGCCATTCCCGCAGAATAGGCATAGCCCGCGACAGAGGCGCGCGCGCGGCCAACAACGCCGGTCATGTGCGGGCCCGTCATGTCCTTGCCCTCGATCGAGTGGCAGGATTTGCACTTGCCATAGGTCTTTTCGCCCGCTGCCGCGTCTGATGTGGCTGCAACCTCGGTGTAGGTCGGCTCTGCTGCGGCTTCGGTGGCTTCGGCGGATTGCTCACCACCGCCTTCAACGGCAATCTCATAAGCGAAGGTGCGCTCTTCTGCCTTGGGTTCTTCCCCAAGACCGTAGATCGCATCTGCGGCCCAGTTGCCAAACAAAAAGAACAGCAGCGTTCCGCAAACGCCGCCAACAATCTTGGTCATGGTCATCGTGTCGAACATGCAGCACCTTCCGCTGGACTGGACTTTTGCGCGCTATCTACCCGCTTCCCACGGCGGGGTGCAAGGTGTACTAGCGCCCTCAACTGCCCAGAAGGGCGCGTTTTTTGCGGAGATGCCCAGATGACTGGCCGAATTGCCTTTCAAGGAGAGCCCGGCGCCTACATGCATCAGGCCTGCCGCCAATCCCGCCCGGCGATGGAGGCCCTGCCCTGCGCCAGTTTTGAAGAGGTGATCGAAACCGTCCGGCTGGGCGGGGCAGATCTTGGAATGCTGGCGGTCGAAAACTCGACCTATGGGCGGATTGCGGATGTTCACACCCTTTTGCCGCAAAGCGGGCTTTACATCGTGGATGAAAGTTTCGTTCGGGTGCATGTGAACCTTTTGGCGGTGAAGGGCGCAAAGATAGCAGATGTCAAACGGGTGCGTGCTATGTCCATCCTGCATGGCCAAGCGCGTGGATTTATCAAGGCGCATGGCTTGGCAACAATAAACTGGCATGACAATGCTGCAGCAGCGCGGGAGGTTGCCGCCTTGGGCGACCGATCCGAAGGGGCGCTTGCCTCTGAACTGGCGGCGGAAATCTACGGGCTGGATGTCTTGTCGCGCCATATCGAAGATCAGGCCAACAACACCACGCGCTTTTTGGTCATGGCGCGCGCACCTGACCTGACACGGCGGGCGGATGATATGATCACCACCTTTATCTTTCGCGTGCGCAACATTCCGGCAGCACTGTATAAAGCCATGGGCGGTTTTGCCACCAATGGCGTGAACATGACCAAGCTGGAAAGCTATATGATCGGCGGCAGCTTCACCGCGACCGAATTCTACGCCGATATCGAAGGCCACCCCGATGATGCCAACGTGAAACTGGCCTTAGAGGAATTGGCCTATTTCACCAGCCATTTGCAGATTTTGGGTGTCTATCCCGCTGACCGCCGCAGGGGCTAACCACGCAGGTTTGTGCGGTCAGTCCAAAGTATCGGCCAGCCAGTGCTGCATGATAAATTGCGCAATGGCCCCTTTGCGCGACGGCTTGATCATAGGATGGGTGCCGGCAAAGGCCGAAACCAGCTCTTCGCGTGTCACCCAGCGGGCGTCTTGCAACTCGTTGGGGTCAAGGGTGATCTCTTCGCTGATCGCCTCTCCACGGCAACCCAGCATCAAGGATGCGGGGAAGGGCCACGGCTGGCTGGACAGATAGCCCACATCGCCCACCCGAATGCCCGATTCTTCAAACACCTCACGTCGCACAGCGGCCTCGATCGTCTCGCCCGGTTCGATAAAACCCGCTAGCAGCGAATACATCCCCTCGGGCCAAGTCGGCCCCCGCCCCAACAGCAGGCGGTTGCCGTGCGTGATCAACATGATCACCACAGGGTCTGTGCGCGGGAAATGCGAGGTGCCGCAGGCCGGACACAGGCGTTGCCACCCCGCATGTGTCATGTCTGACTTCGCGCCACAGGTGGCGCAAAAGCCGTGGCTGCGGTGCCATTCCATCACAGCGCGGGCCGCCGCGCAAAGCTCTGCATCGCGCGGCGACACATGCGCCATCACCGCGCGCAATTCGTGAAACCCGTGATCGGCGGGCAGGTCGGGATGGGTTTGCACTTGGGCGTCAAAGAAACCGGTCGCAGGGATTATGGCTTGATCAGGCACCCAAGCCGAGACGTTTTGGGCGAAAACCGGCCTGTCCTCGGAAAGGCCCAAAAATATCGCTGTCTCGCGCGCTCCTGCCAAGGGCGCGGAACTTGGCAGCCAAGCGATCGTTTCGCCAGCCCGCAACAATGGCCGCCCCTTCCAAAGCGCTAGCACCTGACCGCGCTGCCACAAATCCGCCTGTATTTTCGGGTTGTCGCGCAAGGCACCCGCCCGGTCCAACCCCGATCCGCCGAATGTCACCGTCTCTGCCAGCCGCATCTCGTCCCCCATTTTGCGCCTTGATGCCATGTGGGCGGGGCTGTGGCAAATTGTGCTTGAAATCTTTGCACAGAGCCACAAGTACACGAAAGATATTTTTTTAATCAAAAGTTAACATAAGCCTTGGAAATCAATACCCCAGCCCCCTCGCCTGATTTTGCGGCCACCAAGCGGCCGGCAGCCCTTCATCCTGCGCGATTGCGCATTCTGGCGACCTCTGACCTGCACGCCCATCTGCGCTCATGGGACTATCTGAAAAACTGCCCCAGCCCGGCTGTGGGGCTTGCGCGGACCGCCAGCCTGATCGCCAAGGCCCGGGCAGAGGTGGGCTGTTGCCTTCTGGTTGACAATGGCGACTTTTTGCAAGGTAGCCCCTTGGGCGATGTCGAGGCCTTGCTGATGCCCAACACCGCCGGTGCTTTGCATCCGGTGATCGCCGCGATGAACCTTTTGCGCTATGATGTCGTCAATCTTGGCAACCATGAATTCTCGCATGGCTTGGATTTTCTGATGGAGCATCTTGCCCGCGCCCAGTTTGCATCGATCTCGGCCAATCTGGTGCGCCGCCTTGGGCTTCATCCCTTGCAAGATGACAGGCTTGTGCCGCCCAGCGTGATCGTCACCCGCCAACTTGCCGACGCGGGTGGGCAAGTTCACCCGCTGCGTGTGGGGCTTGTGGGCTTTGCCCCGCCCCAAACCGCAGCGTGGGAGGGTGCTAAGCTTGGCTCTCGGGTCCAGGGCCGTGATATTCTTGAGGCGGCCATGGCCCATGTGCCAAGGCTGCGTGCCCAAGGGGCCGATCTTGTGATTGCCCTGTCGCATTCGGGCATTGGGGCCGAAACGCCCACCCCCTGGCTGGAAAATGTCAGCGCCGCCCTTGCGCAGATCGAGGGGATTGATGCGCTGGTCATGGGCCACACGCATCAGACCTTTCCTCCGCCCGGCACCAAGTCGGGGCTCTTGTCTGGCAAACCTGCGGTGATGCCGGGGTTTTACGGATCGCATCTTGGTGTTATGGATATTGACCTGATCTGGCTTGGTGGCCGCTGGCAGGTGCAAAGCGGGCAAAGCGCGCTTTGGCCCATATCCCGACGCTCGGCAGGGGGACGGCTGCGCGCTTTGGCGGTCAATT
>CAXNKP010000128.1:0-6508 GCA_964202815.1 Stagnihabitans sp.
AGGGGGGACAGCTGCAAAACACGGTGGGGGGCCAAGGCCTGTTCCCACGCGGCATCGTCAAGATACAAAAGCCCCGGGGCCGAGGGTTTATAGACCGTGTCCAAGCGGCCCTTGGCTGTCATCGCTTCAAACCGGCTGTCGTATTGATCGGCGATGCCGTCCCAGCGCGACAGGCGGGCCGCGGTGACTTGGTCGTCCAAGATCACGGATGCCTTGGCCATATAGTCAAACAGCGTTTCAAGTCGGGCATGAAAGAAGGGCAGCCAGTGTTCCATGCCCTGATGCTTGCGTCCGGCAGAGACGGCTTCATAGAGCGGATCATCCGACCCGCCCGCACCAAATTCCACGCGGTAGTTCTGACGAAAGCGCGCGATGGCGGCATCGTCCAGCAAGACTTCCGACATGGGGGCGAATTCCACTGCCGTCAGTTTTTGTGTGGTGCGTTGGGTGGCAGGGTCAAAGCGGCGTATGCCGTCCAGCTGGTCACCGAAGAAATCCAAGCGCACAGGCCCGCCGCGACCGGGGGGAAAGATATCGACAATCCCGCCGCGCAGGGCGTAATCGCCGGGTTCGGCCACGGTAGACACAGGCGAAAAGCCCATATTGGCCAAAAACCGCTTCAAGCGCGCCTCGTCGACTCGGTCGCCCACTTTGGCCGCGAAAGAGGCGGTTTCCAGCACATCGCGCGCCGGAATGCGCTGGGTGGCGGCATTCAGCGTGGTCAACAACACGAACGGCCCGGGCACTCCCGCCGCAAGGGCTGCCAAGGTCGACATCCGCCGTGCGCCTATGTCAGGATTGGGCGAGACGCGGTCATAGGGCAGGCAATCCCACGCCGGAAATTCCAAGATCACGCTGGCGGGGGCCAAAACGGCCAAGGCGGCGCGCATCGCCTCCATCCGGCGGTCGTCGCGGGCGATGTGGATCACGGGTTGGCCCCGCGCGGCTTCACGGGCCAAAAGCTTGGCGTCAAAGCCCTCGGGCGCGCCGCCCAGAATGATGCGATCAGCCATGGTTAGCTAAGGCCAAAAAGCTGAGCATTGGTGTAAAAACCAAACAGGATCGTGGCGCCCACCGCCAGAACTGCCAGAAACTGCACGGATCGGCGATGACCGCTCAAAAGCGCGATCAAGGGCGCACCCTGCCCTTCGCCCGATTCAACCCGCAAGGCGGCGCGCAGCGTCAGATAGCCAAGCCCGCAAAGCGGTACAAATAAGCAAAACAGCGCCAGCGCCAAGCCGGATTGGTAAATAAAGCCCAACAGCGCCAAGACGGTGATGCCAAAGCTGACCAGCCCCACCAACCAAGGCCCCAACCCGCGCGACGTGGCCAGCATCCGCCCCGTGGTGATGCGCGCCATCACCTCTAGGTCTTGCAGCGCTGGCCCCCCCTGGCGGCGCGCTTGACGCACCATGTCATAGGGCACGCCCAGCCCCCAACGCGTGGCTTTGGTCCAGACGGCGAAGACGGCGATCCAGTACCACAGGTTTGAAAAGGATCGAAGGTCGATGAATTCGACGATCAATTTGTACAAGCTCACCGCGTCGTCCCCTCAGAGGTCTTGAGACTCGCGCTATTCCATGTCAGGCAAGTGACAAAGCTGCAAGCCGTTTTAGAGGGTTCTATGCGTTCGATTTCTGCCCACCATCCTGCCGCCCGCTTTCGTCGCCTGCGGTCTTCTGCGCCGCTGCGGGCCTTGGCGCAAGAAAACACTCTATCGGTTAATGATCTGATCTGGCCAGTTTTTGTGTGCGATGGCCAAGGTGTGACGCAGACGATTTCTTCGATGCCCGGCGTTTTGCGCCGATCGATTGATTTGCTGGTTGAAGCGGCACAAGAAGCGGCGGGTCTTGGTATTCCCGCGATCTGCCTTTTCCCCTACACAAGACCCGAGGTGAAAACCGCCGGCTGCGAAGAGGCGTGGAACCCTGACAATCTGACCAACCGCGCCATCCGCGCCATCAAAGCGGCGGTGCCCGATATTGCCGTGATGACAGATGTGGCGCTGGACCCGTACAACAGCAACGGCCATGACGGGTTGGTGCAAGACGGCGTGATCTTGAATGATCAGACGGTGGACTGTTTGGTCAAGATGGCCTTGGCCCAAGCGGACTCTGGGGCCGACATTCTGGGGCCATCGGATATGATGGATGGGCGGATTGGGGCGATGCGCCAAGCTTTGGAAGGCGCGGGTCATCAAAACGTGGCGATCCTGTCTTATGCCGCCAAATATGCCAGCGCTTTTTACGGCCCCTTTCGCGATGCTGTAGGCGCCTCGGGGGCGTTGAAGGGCGACAAAAAGACCTACCAGATGAACCCCGCCAATTCGGATGAGGCACTGCGCCTTGTGGAACGCGATCTGTTGCAAGGCGCGGATATGGTGATGGTTAAACCCGGAATGCCCTATCTGGATATTTGCCGCCGCGTGAAAGACACCTTTGGGGCACCCACCTATGCCTATCAGGTGTCGGGCGAATATGCGATGATCAAGGGAGCGGCGCTGAATGGCTGGATTGACGGCGAAAAAGCCATGCTGGAAAGTCTGATGGCGTTCCGCCGTGCGGGGTGCGATGGGGTTTTGACCTATTTCGCCATGGATGCCGCGCGGGCGATCCGCGCTGGCAAAGCCTAAATCCCCGCACATCTGCGTCGGCGGGCTTTGGCAAACCCCCAAGGTAGGGTCCTTGGCGAACAGGCCCTGAGATGCTATTCAAACCATAAGGCGGTTTAGGCCCTTAGCAATATGAGGCGAAAAAATGACAATTTCGAGACGGAATTTTGTGGTTTTGGGCGCATCCTCTCTGGCCTTGGCGGCCTGTGACAGTGCCATCATGGGCAATGGCGTGAACTCTGACGCGGCTCAAAAGATCGATGCGCGGGTGGAAGCGTCCAAAAACTACCTTGTGACGCGCTATCCGGGGGCGCAAACCCTGATGCAGAATGCCAAAGGCGTTTTCTATATGCCCTTGATGACTGAGGCTGGCTTTGGCGTTGGGGCGGCCTATGGGCGCGGCGCTTTGCAGATCAACGGGACGACGGTGGATTACTATTCCGCCACCGCTGCCTCGTTCGGCTTTCAGATCGGTGCCCAGCAATATGCCCATGCGATTTTTTTCCTGACAGAGGATGCCTTGCAAAAGTTCCGCTCCAGCAATGGCTGGGCTGCAGGGGCAGGGGTGGAATATGCCACTCCGGCGCAGGGGGCCTCGATCGGGAAGGACACGACTGAACTTGATCCTGTGGTAGCGCTGATCTTTGGCCAGCAAGGCCTGATCGCAGGCGCCACGTTGCAGGGCGTGAAATACAGCCGGATCATTCCGTAAGGCCAAGCGGACACAGACGACGCGCCCTTGGCCTTTTTGTCACTTTAGGCGGCGGATCAGGCTGGAGGTGTCGTTGCGCTGGCCACCCTTGCGTTGGATGTCCTCGCGCGCCACCTCGGCCGAGACGGTGGTGTGATCAACAAAAACCGCCCCTGCAGTCATGCCCGCACAGGCCCCATCTTCGCCCAAACAAACGGCGCGCTGATCCTCGTGATTGCCCACGCAAGCCATCACCACCAAGGCCCCCTGTCCTGCCATGGCCGGGGTGGGAGCGCTGGATTGGCCGTATGTTCCAACCCAGAGTTTGGCCTTGACGGGGTTGCGTTTATCGACCGTTACACTGTGCCCCTGGGCAACCAAAAATCCCCGCCATAGAAAACCCCATCACACCCAAGCCCAAAAATGCCAGTTTCGCCATCTTGACAGCCTCGCCGATTGTGCCCCGCTTGGCTTTGGACTAGAGGATTAACCCGCAGGTTGCGTCAAGCTCTGCACCGATGCCAAGCCCATCTACCCGACGCCCAAGGACAATTTCCCAATGTTGAACGCCTTTCGATGGACGCTGCGTGCCGTGGTCGCGGTGCTGGGTTTGGGTGTCTTGGCGCTTGGCGGGGCCTATTATTTCGTGTCGCGCTCTCTGCCCGATTACAACGCCAGTTGGCGCGTGCAAGGCATCACCGCGCCAGTGGAAATCGTGCGCACCAATGCCGATGTGCCCCATATCTTTGCTGCCAATGACAATGACGCCTTTTATGCCTTGGGCTTTGCCCATGCCCAAGACCGCTTGTGGCAGATGACCCTGCTGCGCCGCACGGTGCAGGGGCGCTTGTCAGAGATATTCGGGCCAAAGACCCTGCGCACGGACGAGTTGATGCGGCGCTTGGATCTCTACGATCTGGCGCTGTCCTCGGTGGCAGCGCAAGACGCCAGCACGACGGGCGCGCTGCAGTTTTATGCCGCGGGGGTGAATGCGTGGATTGAACAGGTCAACAAAGGGGCCTTGGGGCGCGGCGCGCCAGAGTTTTTTCTTTTCTCCTCGCAGATTGACGCTTGGGCACCGGCTGATTCGATTGCCATCATCAAGTTGATGGCGCTGCAATTGTCGGCCCAGCTTGGCACCGAGGTGCTGCGTGCCGAGTTATCGCTGACCCTCTCACCCGACCGGCTGCGTGACATTCTGCCCGATGCGCCGGGCGAGGCGATCATGGCCCTGCCGCAATATTCGGCGGTGATGCCCGATCTTGTGCCAGGGCAGAGGCCGCAGCGCAGCGCAGAGCTGGATCAACTCTTGTCGCCCTTCCCCGCGGTTGGGATGGGGGGGGCGTCGAATGCTTGGGCTGCGGCGGCGGCGCGCGCGGCCGGCGGTGGGGGGTTGCTGGCCAATGATCCGCATCTGGGTTTCACCGCGCCGTCGATCTGGTATCTGGCACGGCTGCGTCTGTCGACGGGCGATGTGATCGGGGCGACCATCCCGGGCATTCCTTTGGTGCTTTTGGGTCGCAGCGAGGTTTTGGGCTGGGGCCTGACCTCCAGCTATCTGGACGATCAAGATGTCGTGATGGAAAAAGTCAATCCGGAAAATCCAGAACAATATCTCACCCCCCAAGGCCCCAAGGATTTCAAACAGGCACGCACCATCATCACGGTCAAAGGGGCCCCGCCCTTAACCATCACCCAAAGGTGGTCAGAGGCGGGTCCGATCTTGCCGGGCAGCTTTTACGATCTGGGCACCGTCACCCCCACCGGATCCGTGCCTGCCTTGGAATGGACAGCGCTTGACGGGGCGGACACGTCGATGTCAGCCGGCATGGCCTTGATGCGGGCCCAGTCGGTCGATGCCGCCATCGCCGCGGCACGGGGCTTTGTAGCACCCTCGCAAAACCTGATGCTGGTTGATGCCAACAACATCGCGTTGCAAATGATCGGCCGGATGCCCAAGCGCAATCTTGCCCACCAAACCCAAGGCCGGATGCCCGCCGCAGGCTGGCAAGGCCAGAACCGCTGGGAAGGCTTTTTTCCATACACCAACAATCCCGTGGTCAAAAACCCAATCTCGGGCCTGTTGGGAAATACCAACAACAAGATCATCGATCGGCCCTTTCCCAACCATGTCTCTTTCGATTGGGGCGATACGCAGCGTATCCAGCGCTGGCTGGCCCTGATGAAAACCCGCGAGGTCCATACCCGCGACAGCTTTATCGAAGCCCAGCTTGACACCGTCTCGCCCACCGTGCGCACCGTGTTGCCGCTGATCGGCAAAGACTTGTGGTTCACTGGCGAGGCAGCCCCCTTGGGCACGCCCGACCGGCTGCGCCAGGATGCGCTGGCCCTTTTGGCCAAGTGGAACGGCGAAGAGAACGAACACCTGCCCGAACCCCTGATCGCCGAGGCCTGGCTGCGCAGCCTGCAAGACCACCTGACGCGTGACGAGATTGGCCCCTTGGCCGATGTGATCACCCATGTGAACCCCGATTTCATCGAACGAGTCTATCGCAACACGCAGGGCGCATCTGTCTGGTGTGATGTGGTGCAATCAGCCGCCATGGAAACCTGCACCGATCTGGCCAAAATCGCCTTGGATGACGCTTTGCTGCAGTTGTCAGAAACCTATGGGGCGGCGATTGAAAGCTGGCGCTGGGGGGATGCGCATCAGGCGATGCATGACCATCCCGTGCTGGGAACAGTGCCGATCCTGCACTATTTCGTCAACATCCGCCAAAGCACAAGCGGCGGCGACAATAGCCTGATGCGGGGGCAAACGCGCGGCACCGGGGCCAACCCTTACGAAAACGTCCATGGCGGTGGCTATCGCGGGGTTTATGATTTTGCCGATCCGGAAAGCTCGGTCTTTATCATCGCCACGGGTGAAAGCGGCCATCCCCTGTCGCGCCACTATGACGATCTGTCCGAATTGTGGCGAAGGGGCGAATACCTGCCCATGACGCTTGACCCGCAATTGGCCCGCGCCGGAGCCGTGGGCATCACCCACCTGACGCCCGCCGACTGAAGAGGGCAGTTTGACCAACATATGTCTTGCGCGCCCAGATGGGCTGGCAGGGTGGCGATGTGCGCTTGGTTGGTAACAAGGTCAACGTGATGCTGGATCTGATCGCGGCACGGTTGTGCGTCGTCCAAATCGTCCAGCTTAAGAAATCCTGCCGCCGATGCGGGCAAATGGGGCAGGT
>CAXNKP010000129.1:0-6502 GCA_964202815.1 Stagnihabitans sp.
GCAGCCGACACCCAGCCCACAGACCAACAACCCCCTGATACCCCTGCCACCGATCAGGCGGCCATTGACGCCGCCTTGGCAGGTTTGGCATCTGAAACGGCCGCCGAAACGCCTGCGCCGTCGCAAACGGGCAGCAGTGGCACGGGCGACCAGCCGATTGGCGCCAGGATGAACTCTGGAGAGTTGGACGGCTTGCGCCGTGCTATTCAGGATAAGTGGAACATCGGCCCATTGTCGACGACAGCGGCACAGGTGATTGTCGTCGTCGCTGGAACTTTGTCGCAGGATGGCAAAGTGCAGTCGATTGGCATGGTTTCCTTCACAGGTGGCACAGACGAGGCAGCACAACTGGCGTACACTGCGGCCAAGAGTGCGATCTACCGCGCCACCAACGAAGGGCTGAACTTGCCCGCTGAAAAGTATGATGACTGGAAAGACTTTGAATTCACCTTTGACCCCACCAACGACCGGCTGCGGTAGCTGCCCGATGCACACACCCAAAGAAGAGGACCGCATGACGATACGCCATCCCCTTTCCCGTATGCTGGGCCTGTTTGCTCTTTGCCTGGCCTTTGGTCTTGCACAATCTGCGCAGGCCAAGATTACCCTGCGCTTTGATGATCCGGTGATCGAACCCATGCCCTATGCCGTGCCCGATTTCGTGGCCGAAAACGCCGAGGCCGGGCAAGTGGCCCGTGATCTGGCGCGCGTGGTGGCCGACGATCTGACGGGCACAGGCCTTTTCCGAGAGATCCCCGCAGCGGCTTATATCAGCGGCATAGCCAGCTTTGATGCCCCCATCGCCTATGCAGACTGGCAAGCGATCAACGCGCAGGTGCTGATTACGGGGGCGGTGCAAGCCTCGGGCGGGGCGCTGTCGGTCAAGTTTCAGGTGTTCGACGTGGCCTCTGGCCAGTCTTTGGGCGAGGGGTTGCAGTTTAGCGGCTCTGCCAACGGCTGGCGGCGCATGGCGCATAAGGTGGCCGATGCCGCCTACAGCCGAATCACCGGAGAAGGCCCCTATTTTGACAGCCGCGTTGTTTTTGTCGCGGAAAGTGGCCCCAAGGATGCACGGCAAAAGCGGCTGGCCGTCATGGACTATGACGGCGCGAATGTGAAATATCTGACGGACAGCGCCTCGATCGTGCTGGCCCCGCGTTTTTCGCCAAACGGCGACAGAATTTTGTTCACCTCTTATGCCACGGGCTTTCCGCGCATTTATGTGATGAACACCTCTGATCTGTCGACGCGGGTTTTGGATCAGCAACCCGGCTCGATGACCTTCGCGCCGCGTTTTGCCCCCGATGGGCGCACCGTGGTGTTCAGTCTGGAACGGGACGGAAATTCCGACCTTTACACGCTCGACATCGACAGCGGGGCTTTGCAACAACTCACCAACGCGCCGTCAATCGAAACGGGCCCCTCTTTTAGCCCCGACGGCAGCCAGATCGTCTTTGAAAGCGACCGCTCTGGCACACAGCAAATCTATGTCATGCCCGCCACAGGCGGAGAGCCGACGCGGATTTCCTCTGGCAAGGGCAAATACGGCACCCCGGTCTGGAGCCCGCGCGGCGACCTGATCGCTTTCACCAAGATCGCAGACGGGCGGTTCTACATTGGCGTGATCCGGTCTGACAGCACCGAAGAGCGGCTTTTGACAGCGTCCTTCATGGATGAAGGCCCCACGTGGGCCCCCAACGGCCGTGTCATCATGTTCACCCGCGAAAGCGAGGGGGCAACGGGGTCCGCCACGCTCTATTCAGTCGACGTATCGGGCCGCAACTTGCATCAGGTGACAACGCCCGGACCAGCCTCTGACCCGGCGTGGTCGCCACTTTTGCCATGAGTCGCACACAAGCGGTTAACAGGCCGCTGTAAAGGTGCTATGAAATTCCCAATCGAGCCATCAAAAACGAGGAAATCCCCCATGTCTGCGCGTTTTGCCCTGCCTATCAAGGCGCTTTTGATCGTTTCCGCCCTTGCTTTGTCCGCCTGCCGCAACCCCGACCGCTTTGGGAACGGCGATCTTGGGGCCAATGGCACTTCGAGTGGCCTTGGGACCAATGGCGTGACCACATCAAGCCTTGGCGATCCGGCCAACCCGACTTCGGCTGCCTATTTCAACCAAAGCGTCGGCGACCGGGTTTTGTTTGTGGTGGATCAATCGACCCTGACCGACGAAGCCCGCCTTATCCTGAACGGTCAGGCACAGTGGCTGCAAGCCAATGCGACCTATGCCATCATCGTTGAAGGCCATGCCGACGAACAGGGCACGCGCGAGTATAACATCGCCTTAGGAGCCCGCCGCGCCGATGCCGTCAAAACCTATCTGATTGCCCAAGGGATTGCCGGCGCGCGGGTTCAAACCGTGTCTTACGGCAAGGAACGCCCGATTGCGATCTGCTCGGAGGAAGCCTGCTATGCGCAGAACCGCCGGGCCGTGACCATCTTGTCGATGCAATAAGGAACAAAGCATGATGCGCTGGCTTTTGGCCCTAACCCTTCTGCTGCCCCTGCCAGCTACGGCGCAGGATGTGCAGTCGCTGGCCGATGTGAAGGCAGAGCTGGCGCAACTGGCGGCCCAGTTCCTGACGCTGAAGCAAGAGCTTGTCTCCTCTGGGGCGGCCACCAATGGCAGTGCGGGGGGCGATGCCCTGCAACGACTCGACGCGATCGAAGCGGCGCTGACCAAGCTGACCGCCAAGACCGAGGAGGTTGAGTTTAAGGTAAACACCGTCGTCAGCGATGGCACCAACCGCATAGGCGATATTGAGTTTCGCCTGTGCGAGTTGACCAAGGGCTGCGATCTCTCCACCCTGCCCGTGACGCCTGATCTGGGTGCCTTGGCCTTTGGAGTTGCGGCCACGCCTTATCCAGCCCTCGCAGCCACGCCCGTTGCCCCAGCGGCAACGGGTGGGGTGGAACTGGCTATGAATGAAAAGGCCGATTTTGATCGGGCCAAGACGGTGCTGGAGTCTGGTGACTTTGCCGGTGCAGCAGACCGTTTCAAGATCTATGCGCAATCCTACCCAGGCGGTCCCTTGGTGCCGCAAGCCGATATGTATCGCGGCGATGCCCTGACCCAAACGGGCGATATCCGTGACGCAGGGCGCGCCTATCTTGATGCGTTTATGGCCAACCAAACTGGCCCCTTGGCCGGGCAAGCCCTGACCAAACTGGGGCAAACTTTGGGGAAGCTGGGCGACGTCCCCCAAGCTTGCCTGTTCTGGGCCGAGGTAGGAAAGCGCTTCCCCGGCTCGCCGGACGAGGCCGTGGCCAAGGCCGCCATGGTGGCCCAAGGCTGTCCTTGAGCGACCTTGCCGCGCGATTCTTGGCCAGCCTTGCCGCCGGCGGGTCGCTGGGGCTGGCGGTCTCGGGCGGGGGCGATTCCATGGCGATGCTGCATCTGGCCGTAGTCTGCGGTCTGCGGCCTGCGGTTGTAACAGTGAACCACGGCCTGCGGGCCGAGGCCGCGGCCGAGGCCGAGCAGGTGGGGGCGGTTGCAGCCTCTCTGGGTCTGCCTCACACCACACTTCTCTGGCAAGATTGGGATCACAGAGGCAATCTGCAAGACGCCGCCCGCAAAGCGCGCCGCAACCTGATTGCGGCATGGGCTTTGCAGAACCACATCGCCACCGTGGCCTTGGGCCATACGCAAAATGACATCGCCGAAACCTTCCTGATGCGCCTGCAACGCGGGGCTGGGGTTGATGGCTTGGCCACGATGACCGCACACTGGCCTGAAGGCGGCATCTTATGGCAACGCCCCTTGCTGGGCTTCACGCGGGCAGAGTTGCGCATTTGGCTGCAAGCCAGAGGCAAAACATGGGCCGAAGACCCCTCTAACGACAATCCGCGCTTTGACCGGGTGCGCGCGCGCAAAGCGCTGGTGCATCTGCAGCCTTTGGGCGTTACGCCAGCCAAACTCGCCCAAGTTGCAGCCCAACTGGCCGAGGCGCGCACCGCGCTTGACATGCTGGCCGATGACTGGGCTGCCCAAACATTGCGCGAAGACTCCGGCACCGTGGTCATAGCCCCCGCGCTGTGGAGCGCCCCCGCCGAAACTCAGCGGCGCGTGCTGCAACGGGTGCTCTTGTGGATTGCCCCCGCAGAATATGCGCCGCGTGGCAACCAGTTGGGCCAGTTGTTGTCCCGCCTGTCCTCTGGCCAAGCGGCTACCCTTGCCGGCGTTCGCTTTACCAAAGGGCGTGGCGGCCTGCGCGCCCTGCGAGAGGTCAAGGCCGCCGCGCCGCGCTGTGGGGTGGATCAGATCTGGGACGGTCGCTGGCAGATGGCGGGTGATCTGCCACAAGGGGCTGAACTCGGGCCACTTGATGCCATAGGTTTGGCCCAATGCCCCGCATGGCGCAGCACAGGCCTGCCAAGGGCAGCGCTGCTCGCCTCCCCGGCCGTTTGGCTGGGTGGGCGGCTGGTTGCGGCCCCTTTGGCGGGGTTTCAGACAGGGTCGATCCGCGCTTTGCCGCTGCATCCCCTGCTTTGAAGCAACAACTTGGCGTTATCGCATTGAACCGGCCAAATGAATCTCTATCTTAGGCCTCAAAGCGGCGTGCCTGTGGCAGGCAATCCGCGTTAAAGGGAGTTTCAGGTGGGAAACGCGCGAAATATTGCTTTCTGGGTGGTGCTGCTGGTTTTAGTGCTAGCTTTATTCAACCTGTTTAACAGCACGAACAGCTTTTCGTCCCAGACGGTTTCGTATTCTGACTTCATAGCCCAAGTCGATGCGGGCGAGGTCAAGGGGGTGACCCTTGACGGCGAACAGATCAAGGTCACCGCGAAAGACGGCAGCCAATATGTGGCCATCCGGCCTATGGGCGAACAAGTGACGGATCGCCTTTTGTCTAAGGGCGTGGGTGTGCGGGCGGATGCGCAGGAACAATCGGGCCTGATGACAATCATCACCGCTTGGTTGCCCTTCATCCTGCTGATCGGCGTGTGGATCTTTTTCATGAACCGGATGCAGGGCGGCGGGCGCGGCGGGGCCATGGGCTTTGGCAAAAGCCGCGCGAAGCTTTTGACCGAAAAGCAGGGCCGCGTGACGTTTGACGATGTGGCTGGCATCGATGAAGCCAAGGAAGAACTGGAAGAGATCGTTGAATTTTTGCGCAATCCGCAGAAATTCTCGCGCCTTGGTGGCAAGATCCCCAAAGGAGCATTGCTAGTTGGCCCTCCGGGTACGGGTAAGACCCTGCTGGCCCGCGCCATTGCGGGTGAGGCGGGGGTGCCGTTCTTTACCATATCGGGTTCTGACTTTGTCGAGATGTTCGTGGGCGTCGGCGCAAGCCGTGTGCGCGATATGTTCGAACAAGCCAAGAAAAACGCGCCCTGCATCGTCTTCATTGACGAAATTGACGCCGTAGGCCGTGCGCGCGGCGTGGGCATAGGCGGCGGCAATGATGAACGCGAACAGACGCTGAATCAGTTGCTGGTGGAAATGGACGGATTTGAAGCCAACGAGGGTGTGATCATTGTCGCGGCCACCAACCGCAAAGACGTGCTAGATCCGGCCTTGCTGCGTCCGGGCCGCTTTGACCGGCAAATCCATGTGCCCAACCCCGACATTCGTGGCCGCGAGAAGATTTTGAACGTCCACTCTCGCAAAGTTCCCGTGGGCCCCGATGTCGACCTGCGCATCATCGCGCGCGGTTGCCCGGGCTTTTCAGGTGCTGACTTGGCGAACCTTGTGAACGAAGCAGCCCTTATGGCCGCCCGCTTTGGCCGCCGCTTTGTGACGATGGACGATTTCGAACAGGCCAAAGACAAGGTCATGATGGGGGCAGAACGCCGCTCGATGGTTTTGACTGACGAACAAAAGGCAAAAACCGCCTATCATGAGGCGGGCCATGCTATCGTGGGCATCAATCTGCCCAAATGCGACCCGGTCTATAAAGCCACGATCATCCCGCGTGGCGGTGCTTTGGGCATGGTGGTATCCCTGCCCGAGATGGACCGTTTGCAGATGCACAAGGACGAGGGCAAGCAAAAGCTGGCCATGACCATGGCAGGCAAAGCCGCCGAGATCATTAAATATGGTGAAGAGGGGGTGTCCTCTGGCCCAGTGGGCGATATCCAACAAGCTTCGTCGCTGGCGCGCGCAATGGTGATGCGCTGGGGCATGTCGGATGTGATCGGCAACATTGACTATTCCGAAGCGCACGAAGGCTATAACGGCGCAACCGGCGGCTTCTCGGTATCAGCAGAGACGAAGATGAAGATCGAACAGGAAGTCAAATCCCTGATCGACGAGGGCTACGACACCGCCCGCCGCATCTTGCTAGAGCAAAACGACGCCTTTGAAGCGCTGGCCCATGGGCTGTTGGAATACGAAACCCTGACGGGCGACGAAATCCGCAAGGTGATTGCGGGCCAAAAGCTGCATAGCGACGATGACAAGCCCTCCGCCGGTGGCGGCACCACCTCGGTTCTGTCGATCCCAAAAACGCGGGGCAAGGCGGCTAGGCCGGGGATGGAACCGGAGCCTTCA
>CAXNKP010000130.1:0-6494 GCA_964202815.1 Stagnihabitans sp.
CAAGAGATCGACGCCGCCTCGCGCAGGATTTGGGATATCAATGTGGCCGCCCATGAATACGGGATGAGCCTTTTGGTGCCGGGTGCTAAGTGTTCCGATGTCACAGCCAAGCTCAACACCTTTTTTGAAGAGCATCAGGTGCTGCAATACCGCACCTTTGGCTATGGCCATTCCTTCGGCGTGCTGTCGCATTACTATGGCCGCGAAGCAGGACTTGAGCTGCGCGAAGACATCGACACGGTGCTGGAACCCGGCATGGTGATTTCGATGGAACCAATGCTGACCATCCCCGAAGATCAACCCGGCGCTGGCGGCTACCGCGAGCATGACATCTTGATCATCACAGAAGATGGCAACGAGGATATCACAAAATATCCCTATGGCCCTGACTTCAACATCGTTGGCTGACAGCCGCAGCGGGGCCCCTGATTTTTCGCAGAAAAATCGTTGGGGCCCCGCATCGCGATTTTTCTGCGAAAAATCACCCGACCTAAGCGCCCACAGATATAAACCTTAACGCGCCATTTTCGCAGGAAATTCGTCTTCCGGTTTGTCGGCGAAAAATCGTGCTGGCATCAGCCCGCGCAATGCATTGCCCACCCAAAGCTGCACCCGTGGCAATTCGCTGGCCTGCAAAACCTCTTCCGCCACCCCAAGCTCCGCGCGCAAAATCCCCGGCAGCACCCCGCACGCCAAAGGCGGCGTGCGCATGCCGTGGCCTTTGTCAAAAAAGAGTGTGGTGATGGTCCCCTCGCATACCTCATCGCGCTCATTCAGAAAAATCACCTCATCAAGCCCACTGGGCAAGGCCGCCCGTGCCTGATCATAAACTGCCCGCGAGGTGGTTTTGTGCCGCAACCAAGGGTCCGCACTGTTTAGCCTGACGCCCGCAAGCGCCACGCGCCATTCCTCCTTGGCGGCGGGTAAAGGCGCGCATTCCAAAACCAGCGCTCCTGCCCCATCCAGCGTCACGCGCAGCCGCTGCGCCTGTGCGGGCAGACCCGCCAAAAGTGCGCGCAGGTCGGCAGGCTCTGCCCATCCCAAAGCCGCAGCCGAGCGCGCCAGCCGCGCCTGATGCAGTGCAAGACGCGGGCATTTCGCCCCGTCCCACAGCAGCGTTTCGATCAACTTTAGCCCGGGCGCATCAGCCCCGTCACGTAGCGCGCTTTCCAATGCGCCTCCTCCCATTCGCCCTCGCAGGTGGAATCTTGCACCACCCCACCGCCGACGTTCAGCACAATGCCACCATCGTCCGCCAGTGTCAGCGTGCGGATCGCCACCGAAAAGCAGCTTTCCCCATCTGGGGCCATCCAGCCAAGCGCGCCGCAATAGGCCCCGCGCGGAAAAGGTTCGACCTCGCGGATAATCTCCATAGCGCGGATCTTGGGCGCACCCGTGATCGACCCGCAGGGGAAAAGAGCGCCCATCAAACCCGCCATCGACGGCCCTTGAACCAGATCGCCTACCACTCGGCTGGTCATTTGATGCAGCGTCGCATAGCTTTCCACCGCAAAAAGCGCTGGCACCTTGACTGAACCCACCTTGGCAATCCGCGCGATGTCATTGCGCAGCAAATCAACGATCATCAGGTTCTCTGCCCGCCCCTTTTGTGATCCGCGCAGCTCTTCGGCCAATTCGGCGTCGCGCACTGGGTCTGGGTCGCGCGGGGCCGTGCCTTTCATCGGGCGGCTTTCAATCCGCCCGCCCGCATCGGTGCGCACGAATAACTCGGGCGAACGTGAGATCAGCACAGGCACCCCTGCCCCCGCCCCATCCGCCGCCAAATCGGCAAAGGCCCCATAGCCCACCGATTGACGCGCCCACAGCGCCCCATAAAGGCCCAAAGCCGTGCCATCGCGCAAATGGCTTTGCATCGGGAAGGTCAGGTTGATCTGATAACAATCGCCCGCTGCGATAAAGGCTTTGACCTGATCGAATGCCCTTCCATAGTCGCCCTTAGAAATCATTGGAAGCGCTGGATCAAGCGTTACACCCGCCCGCCCCTCTGCAGCCGCTTGCGCCAAAAGGGAAGTGGTGTCTTGGGGGCTATCATAAATGCCAAAGCACAGCAAAGGCCCCGTCGTCTTGGGCATCAACCTTGCCAGCCGGGGTTCCAAGGCATAACCCGCCTCATAGGCCATCCAGCCCGCCACCCAGTGGCCCCGCGCCCTTGCAGCGTCAAGATGGGCCAGTGCCTGCACAAGATCGCCCGCATCCCACACAACGACAGTGCCCAGTGCGCCCGAAAACAAGGCCGCCTGCCCCTTAGGACCATGTTCCACCAAGATCATACCGGCCCCCTTTCCCACCCCAGACCTAGTGCCCAAAGCATCCGTCCGCCACCCGCCAGCCACCACCTTTAGCTGTCAAAAACGACATGGTCCTACCAAATCTTGCCCCAGCTTTACCCAAAGCCCACACTCTTTGTCATTCAGTGCTGGACAGACGGCGAAATCAACGCTTGAGTTGTGGGGACCACACCTTGCGTGTCGGTCAACCTAAAAAAGCTCAACAGGGAACCAGGAGGGGTGTCATGGCTGATAAGTCCACTGACAAAGACCACAACGAGGATCTTAAGATCCTGCACGGCATGGGCTATGCCCAAGAGCTTTCGCGCTCGATGTCCAAATTTTCGAACTTTGCGATTTCATTCTCGATCATCTGTATCTTGTCCGGCGGGATCAACTCTTTCGCCCAAGCGATCGCCTCGGTGGGCGGCGCAGGGGCTGGCATTGGTTGGATCGTGGGCTGCGTGCTGTCAGGCATGTTCGCCCTGTCGATGGCACAAATCGCCTCGGCCTTTCCAACGGCGGGCGGGCTTTACCACTGGGGGTCGATCCTAGGGAACCGATTTGTAGGCTGGCTGACGGCGTGGCTGAACCTTTTGGGCCTGATCACGGTTCTGGGGGCCATCAACATCGGCACGGCTTATTTCTTTGCTGGCACCTTTGGTGGAATGTTCGGCTTTACCGGCACGGATATGCAGGTTGTGGTCTTTGTGGCTGCGATCACCATCCTTCAAGCCATCTTCAATCACGTTGGCATCAAGGCGACAACGTTCCTGACCGATGTGTCAGGCTGGCTCATCTTTGCCACGACAGCCGTTCTGGTTTTGGCCTGCCTGTTTTATGCACCCGCCATCGACATCTCGCGTCTTTGGACCTTTACCAACTACTCGGGCGAGGCGGGCGGCAACGTCTTCCCGCAATCTGGCAACATGGGCTATCTGTTCCTGCTTTGCTTGTTGCTGCCAGTCTACACGATCACCGGCTATGACGCTTCGGCCCACACTTCCGAAGAAACCAAGAACGCTGCACATTCGGTGCCCAAGGGCATCGTCAATGCGGTGATTTGGTCGTCTTTAGTGGGTTGGGTCATGATCTGCGCCATCACACTGGCCATTCCTGATCTGGGCGTCGCTGCCAGCCAAGGCTGGGGAATGTTCTATGCCACGATGGACGCGGTCCTGCCCGCAGGTCTGAAGAATGTGATCTATCTGGGCATCTTGATCGCCCAGTTGATTTGCGGCCTTGCCACGGTCACCTCGGCCTCGCGCATGCTCTTTGCGTTCGCGCGCGATGACGGAATGCCGCTGGGATCCAAGGCGCTGGCCACTGTCTCGCCCAAGTATCGCACGCCGGTCAATGCCATCTGGACTGCAACAGTGCTGTGCATCCTGTACGTGATCCTTGCGCTCAGCATCAAACTTGATGGCACCTCGATCTATGTGATCGTGGTAAACTCGACGCTGGTGTTCTTGTTCTTGTCTTTCACCGTGCCGCTGGTGGCGGGGATGATCGCCTTTGGTGGGCCTAAATGGCCCCGGCCCGGCCCTTGGGCCATGTCGGCGGGCGTTTATAAACTGGTCACCATTTTGTCGGTCGTCGGCATGGGCGTGATCTTGTTTATCGCCGTTGCCCCGCCGAACGAGCGCGTGCTTTACGTCGTGGCAGGCTTTCTTGCCTTGGCGCTGATCCTTTGGGTGTTGGTGGAAAACCGCCGCTTTAAGGGCCCGCCCACTGGAGAGCGCATCGCCGCCCGCAAAGCCGCCATTGCTGCGGCCGAACGTGCTGTGGGCGAAAAGGGCTGATCAAACCACAAAGCTAAGATCAGGGCCGGGGGGAAACCCTCGGCCCTTTCCCATTTCTTCGCTGTGCCAATCCCCCCCTTTCATATGTGCCCAAATATCCCGCGGGAGGTCCGGAGGGCTGCGCAAGCCCTTCGGGGGCATAAAGCGCTGCGCTTGGAATCCTCTTGCGCCCCCGCTTGCCACGGCTATAACCCGGCAAGTTTTGCCTTATGGGGGCCGTCATGCCAAAAAGAACCGATATCAAATCCATCATGATCATCGGCGCGGGCCCCATCGTCATCGGCCAAGCCTGCGAGTTTGACTACTCTGGCGCGCAAGCCTGCAAGGCGCTGCGTGAAGAAGGGTACCGGGTCATCCTCGTCAACTCTAACCCCGCCACGATCATGACCGATCCGGGGTTGGCCGATGCCACCTATATCGAACCGATCACGCCCGAAGTCGTGGCCAAGATCATCGAAAAAGAGCGCCCCGACGCCTTGTTGCCAACCATGGGCGGGCAAACGGGGTTGAACACCGCACTGGCCTTGGCCGATCTGGGCGTGCTGGCCAAGTTCAATGTCGAACTGATCGGTGCTAAGCGCGAGGCTATTGAGATGGCCGAAGATCGCAAACTCTTTCGCGAGGCGATGGACCGGATCGGCCTTGAAAACCCCAAGGCCACGATCATCGCCGCGCCCAAACTCGCCTCTGGAAAATATGACATCGCAGCCGGTGTGGCTGAAGCCATCGCAGCCCTTGACTATGTGGGCCTGCCCGCCATCATCCGCCCCGCCTTTACCTTGGGCGGCACGGGCGGCGGTGTGGCCTATAACCGCGACGATTATGCCGCCATCGTGCGCTCTGGCCTTGAAGCCTCGCCCATGGCGCAGGTCTTGGTCGACGAATCCTTGCTTGGCTGGAAAGAGTTCGAGATGGAGGTGGTCCGCGACAAAGCCGACAACGCCATCATCGTTTGCACCATCGAAAACATTGACCCTATGGGCGTACACACCGGCGACAGCATCACCGTAGCCCCGGCCCTGACGCTGACTGACAAAGAATACCAGATCATGCGCAACGGCTCGATTGCCGTGCTGCGCGAGATCGGGGTGGAAACCGGCGGGTCGAACGTGCAATGGGCGATCAATCCGGCAGATGGTCGGATGATCGTGATCGAGATGAACCCCCGCGTCAGCCGGTCTTCGGCGCTGGCGTCCAAAGCCACGGGCTTTCCCATTGCGAAAATCGCGGCCAAACTGGCTGTGGGTTATACGCTGGACGAGTTGGACAACGACATTACTAAGGTCACGCCCGCTTCGTTTGAACCCTCAATCGACTATGTCGTCACCAAAATCCCCCGCTTTGCGTTCGAAAAATTCCCCGGCGCCATCCCCAACCTGACCACGGCGATGAAATCGGTTGGCGAAGTGATGGCCATTGGGCGCACCATCCATGAATCGATGCAAAAGGCGCTCGCCAGCCTTGAAACAGGTCTTTCCGGCTTTGACGAGATCGCCATCCCCGGCGCACCCGACCGCGCCGCCATCACCAAGGCCCTGTCCGAGGCCACCCCCGACCGTCTGCGCACCATCGCCCAAGCGATGCGCCATGGCCTGTCAGATGTCGACATCAACGCCATCACCGCCTTTGACCCGTGGTTCCTTGCCCGCATCCGCGAGATCATCGACACCGAGGCCAAGGTTGCGAAATCGGGCCTGCCCGTCACAGCCGACGGCATCCGCAAGCTGAAGATGATGGGCTTTACCGATGCTCGATTGGCCAAACTGACGGGCCGTGACGAGGGCCAAGTGCGCCGTGCCCGCCGCAATCTGGGCGTCAACGCTGTTTTCAAGCGGATCGACACCTGTGCTGCCGAATTCGAAGCGCAAACGCCCTATATGTATTCCACCTACGAATCCCCGGCCATGGGCGATGTGGAATGCGAAGCGCGCCCTACGAACGCCAAAAAGGTTGTCATTCTGGGCGGTGGCCCCAACCGCATAGGTCAGGGGATCGAGTTTGATTATTGCTGCTGCCATGCCTGCTATGCGCTGACGGCGGCGGGCTATGAAACCATCATGGTGAACTGCAACCCAGAGACGGTGTCGACCGACTATGACACCTCTGACCGTCTGTATTTCGAACCACTCACGCTTGAACATGTGCTGGAAATCCTGCGAGTCGAGCAGGAAAACGGCACACTGCACGGGGTCATCGTGCAATTTGGCGGCCAAACGCCCTTGAAACTGGCGCAAGCGCTGGCCAACGAAGGCATTCCGATCTTGGGCACCACGCCCGATGCGATTGATCTGGCCGAAGACCGCGAACGCTTTCAGCAACTGTTGCACAAGCTGGGCCTGAAACAGCCGCACAACGGCACAGCCCGTTCGCGCGACGAGGCTTTTGGCGTGGCCAAAGACGTGGG
>CAXNKP010000131.1:0-6493 GCA_964202815.1 Stagnihabitans sp.
TGATCTTCTGCGCCCAGCCCGAAGTTAGCCAAGCCGCTGGCTATGAGGTTGCCGACGCTGACATTCGTATTGTCAACGAAGGCGCCGGACCGCTGGATGTCAGCTGGCTGGAACCGCCCGAGGCGAAGCAGTTGGTCGCATTCCGCCGCACAACGGGTGTCCGCCTGCGCCTGAACAAGAACGACGACGGGTTGCAATGCCGCGATTATGGCCAGTTGACCCTTGAAACAGAGATCACCGTCAAAGGGGAGGTGAAACCGCTGAAGGCTTGGATCGCCGATATGAAGCCGGAGGACAAATTGCGCTGCGAAGCGCCGTTTCGGGCCAGTGCGTCAGAGGCAGGCGTCATCATGTTGATGAAGAGTGGAAAGCCCTGCATCTATGATGCAGGCACGTCAACGACACACCACCTCGCCGATGCCCCCATGAAAGCCGAATTTGAGGAACTGGTGGCAGAGGCCAAGTGCCTGACAGAAGAGGACACAGACGCAATCGCCGAGGTGGCGTCCATGGCTGCAAAGCTGAAACCGGTCCAGCGCAATACTGTCTTCAAGACACTCAAGGCCACCGCTGGCGTGTCATTGACAGTTCTACGTCAGCAAGCGGCTGCGTCAGATGCAGACGATGGCGGCGGGGATGATCAGCTAGCCCTCGCCAGCAGGACCCTTGATGCCATCGGGGCTGAGGACATCCTCTTTGCCGACGACGTGTTCTGGATGTGGGACGGCACCAAGGGAGTTTGGGTGCGCTGCGATGACAAGGCCGTCAAGCAGATCGCGCAGGGCGTCGCCGTCGAAGCGGGGGTGGAAGTCACCTCGGGGCTTATCAACGGTGTGACCGAGGTTCTGAGCAACGCGATCTATATCGATGGGCACGAGTTCAACCTTGGCAACCCCGAGACGGTCAACTGCCCCAACGGTGAACTTGAACTTGTTGGCGGCAAGTGGGTCCTGATGCCACACCGCCGCGAACTTTATCGCACCACGCAAATTCCTGTGGCCTATGACGCCACCGCCGATGCACCCCTGTTCCGTGCCTTCCTCGGGCAAGTGTTCCGAGACGATGACGACAAGTCTGACAAGGCGCAGGCGGTGCTTGAGCTTATGGGCTACTCGCTCATGTCCCACGCCCGCCACGAGATGTTCGTCATGTTGATAGGAAGCGGGGCCAACGGCAAGTCGGTGTTGCTGGCCGTGCTGGAGGCCCTGTGCGGGGCTGCCAACACCGCTGGTGTGCAACCAGCGAACTTCGGCCAGAAGTTCCAGCGCGCGCATCTGCATATGAAGCTGGCCAACATCGTCACCGAGATCAATCAGGGCGAGGTTATGGCCGACGCCGAACTCAAGGGCATCGTCTCCGGCGAGCCTTCGACGGTCGAGCATAAGTTTAAGAACCCCTTCACCATGCGCCCCTTTGCCACCTGCTGGTTTGGGACCAACCACATGCCCCACACCCGCGACCATTCGAATGCCATTTTTCGTCGGGCGATGATCCTGACGTTCAACCGTACCTTCGCGAAGACCGAACAGGACCCGCAGTTAAAGGACAAGCTGATCGCCGAACTTTCGGGCATCTTGAACCTGAGTTTGGCGGCCTATGCCCAAGCCCTCCAGCGTGGGTTCACCCGCTCTGCCAGTTCAGAGGCAGCCAAGAACGAATGGCGGTTGGAGATTGATCAAGTGGCGCAGTTTGTCGAAGATGCCTGCACCCGCGATGCTGACTACAGCGAAAAGTCCAGCGAGGTTTACGCCCAGTACAAAAACTGGGTTGAGCTTAACGGCATCAAGCACGCTGTCACCCACAAAACCCTGCGCGACCGCCTGACCCTGCTGGGCTTTGGCAAAAAGAAGAGCCGTGAAGGTAATTGGGTGACCGGCCTGAAGCTGAACGGGGCCTTCCATGCCACCGACCTGTGACGGGTGTGGAGGGTGTGGAGGGTTTTTCGACATGGAAATGGTTGCCACTGAATATACAGTCCAAAAAAAGACAGGATATATATGCGGTGTAGGTAAAAGCATCTCGGAAAACCCTCCACATCCGTCACGCACCCATTTGCCCAGCCACTCCCGATGCGTTATACTATAACATATGTCACCCATTGCCCGCCGCCTTGCTAAGCTTGAAGCCCGCCGCCCAGCGCAGGGTCCGGTGCAGATGGTTGATGCCAATCTTCTTGATCCCGAAGTGCTGGCGCTTTGGTTGGCGGTCGACATCGACCAGATGACCCTAGACCAACTCGACATGCTGGAGGCCAACCTTAGGAAATTGTCATGACCGGCGGCAAATGCGGACGAAATGCGGATGGAACCTTCGGCGCGGGCAACTCAGGCAAGCCCCGTGGAACGCGCCACAAGGCCACACAAGCGGTTCTGGCGCTGCTGCAGGGTGGAGCCGACGCCCTAAGCCGCAAGGCCGTAGAAATGGCTCTGGCGGGCGATGGCGTGGCCCTACGGCTTTGCCTTGACCGGATTGCGCCACCCCGCAAAGACAGCCCCGTCGAGTTTACGTTGCCCCCGATGGCGAACGCCCGAGACGCCGCAGAGGCGGCAGCGGCGGTGTTGGAAGCTGTGTCGATGGGCGACCTTACCCCCACAGAGGCCGTGCAGATCATGTCGCTGATCGACGCTTTCCGACGATTGTTAGAGGTTTCAGAACTGGAAGCAAGGATTGCTGCGCTGGAGGGACAATAGCGGCACAACGCCGCCAATTGCGCGAGTGATATCTTGGTCCTAAAAGCCATTTGGCCGGTGCAGTTGGGGGTGTTGGCACCTCCGGCGTCGGAGCTAATGGCGCTAAAGACGCAACCTGCAACAACGATGTGACCGGCGCTGCGGGTCCGGCATGGTACTTGTACCACGCTACAGCGTTCCGGGCTTGTTTACATTGCCCCCTAGGCATAGGTTTCCCGCGACCGTTAAAATTGAGATATCTTATCAGTTGCGTGAGGGTAGGTTCCGATGACACAGTCGATCCGCAATGTCGGGCCGCTCCCCCAGACCATTTGCCTGTGCATGATCGTCAAGAACGAGGCTCCGGTGATCGCCCGCTGCCTGGCGAGCGTGAATTCCCTCATTTCGCACTGGGTGATCGTAGACACCGGCTCCACCGATGGCACGCAAGAGATCATCCGCAGGGAGATGGCCGATCTTCCCGGCAAGCTTTACGAAAGGCCGTGGAAGGACTTCGCGCACAACCGTTCCGAGGCTCTCGAACTCGCCCGGCCGTATGGCGACTATTCTCTGATCATCGATGCCGACGATACGCTAGAACTGCAGTCCGACCTGATCATGCCGCTGCTCAGCGAGGACAGCTACACCATGGATATTCGCGACAGCGCCGTGCTGTATCAGCGTAAGCAACTGGTCAGCAATCGTCTTCGGTGGTTCTACCGGGGCGTTCTGCATGAGTTCATCGAATCTGATGGCCAACACAGCACCGGCCACGTCGGCATCATCATGCGTCGTAACCACGACGGCGCGCGGCGGCGCGACCCCGAGACCTACCAGCGCGACGCGCGTATCCTCGACCACGCGCTCACGTCTGAGACCGACGCCTTCTTGCGCACGCGCTACACTTTCTATCTTGCTCAGAGTTATCGCGACTGTGGTGAGCCCGAGAAGGCTATCAAACATTACCTCGAGCGTGCCAAGCTCGGCGGCTGGCAGGAGGAAGTGTTCGTCAGCCTCTACCAGGCGGCAAAACTCAAGGAACAGCTCGGCCACCCCGACGCGGAGATCATCAACGCCTACCGTGCAGCCAGCGAAGCGCATCCGAAGCGAGCCGAGGCCATGCACGCTGCCGCTCGCTTCTGCCGGGTGAAGAAATTGTTTCAGCAGGGCTACGACATCGCCAAACCCGGCCTGGGGCTGCGGCCCCAGAACGGCGCGCTGTTTGCCGATACCGGCGTCTATGATTATCGCCTGCTCGACGAATATGCAATCAATGCCTATTGGATAGGCCGCTATGCCGAATGCCTTGACGCCAGCCTCAAGATCCTCGAAACGGGAAAGCTGCCCCCGTCGGAAGTGACGCGCATCGCCGCCAATGCCCGCTTCGCGAAGCAGAAGCTCGGCATTGAGGGTGAGGCCCCCAATCTTGGTTCAGCCGCAGTGGTCTCGACTTATGCGCAAGACCACAAGCTCGATGCGCCACCGCCGCGCCGCGCTGCCGATGCGCCGTCGCCGCGGGTGCTGGTCTCTATCCTTGCCAAGCAGAAGGAGCCCTCCCTGCCGCTCTATCTCAAGTGCATCGAGGAACTCGACTATCCGAAGTCGTCGATCGTCCTCTACATCCGCACCAACAATAACAAAGACAACACAGAAGCGATCCTACGCGAGTGGGTAGCTCGTGTCGGCAAGCATTACGCCGCCGTCGATTTCGATGCCGAGGACGTGGCAGAGCCGGTTGAGAGTTTCGGCGTCCATGAGTGGAATGCCACGCGCTTCAAGGTGTTGGGCAATATCCGCAACATCAGCCTGCGGAAAACGCATGAGCATTGCTGCGACTTCTATTTCGTGTGTGACGTCGACAATTTCATCCGGCCTTGCACCCTATCTGAACTTGTGAACGTCAATCTGCCGGTCGTTGCGCCGCTGCTGCGCGCAGTGTCGGCAAACGATCCCTATTCGAACTATCACGCCGCGGTGGATGCCAACGGCTACTATCGTGGCTGCGACCAGTACTACTGGGTGCTGAGCCGCCGGTTACGCGGCGTGATCGAAATGCCAGTGGTCCACTGCACGTACCTTATCCGCCGCGATGTCATCGAGCACCTTGCTTACATCGACGGAACGGGCCGCCACGAATATGTGATCTTCTCGGAAAGCGCCCGCAAAGCGGGTGTCGGACAATATCTCGACAACCGGCGGATTTATGGGTACCTCGCCTTTGACGAGAGTGGGAGCCTCCATGTGGCTGGCGGCTTCGACATAGCCCGCAAGCTGATGGCGGAAGACGGGGACGACCGCGAGCCAGCCATCAGTGAGATCTTTTCGGAGGTTTACAATCGCAAGGCTTGGGGCGTCGCCAATGATACATCGGCGCCGTTCTACTCCGGCCCCGGCTCAAGCGAAGGCACCGTGGTGGCAGGCTATGTCAACGCCGTATCCGAATTCCTGCGGGGGCTGGGCAAGCCGGACGCTGTCGATCTTGGCTGCGGTGACTTCAAGGTTGGTTCGCAAATCCGTCCGTGGTGCGATCTTTACACGGCATGTGATGCGGTGCCGGAACTGATTGATTTCAACAGCCGTACCTACAAGCAACTCGATGTTGATTTCCGGGTGCTGGATATCACCGCGGATGCGTTGCCGGAGGGTGATGTCGTGTTCGTCCGTCAGGTCTTTCAGCACCTCAGCAATGCGGCCATCGCCAAGGCGATGGCGAAGATCATCGCCCGCTACAAATATCTGGTCCTTACCGAGCACGTGCCAGCACTTGCTTGGTTTGTTCCCAATGTCGACATCGCAACGGGGGCGGGAACGCGCCTGATGATCGGAAGCGGCGTGGTGCTGACGAATCCACCCTTCAACCTGAAAGTGACTTCGGAACGGACGCTCTGCGAAAGCCCGCAGTTCAGTGGACTGATCAAGACCGTTGTCTACACATTGCCTAATGGTGGTTAGGATGTGTGTCGACAGTCACGTTGCATGAGTTTGACAATACCTTGTTGCTGTCCAAACCTTGACGAAAATCGGAATTCCGCCGGGCAACGTGAACGGCTCTCCAAACGTCATCGAATTGTAAGCGGTCCGCTAGCGCACCGGTTTCGTAACCAACTAACTTCGGGCATTCTGTCCTGCAGCGCAAGTGGACCTTTCACGGTTTTGCGCCGCTCCTTTGGTGACGTGACGTGCAGCCAACGAGACGAACCATGGGAACGAACAAGCTAGCCCTCGTAACCTACGAATGCCGCAGATTTTGTAAGTGCTGCCGCGCCCACACGTGGATTAGAATTTTCCTTGGACACCCACAAAGGCTGTCCAACTGCTTGTGTCTTTCAGATCCACAGCACCTTTTCCAAAAAGGGCCATATTGTTGGAAATCCCATAGTTCAGACCAAAACCCAAGGCTCTTGCCGTTCCATGCTCGTTGCCAAATCCACCAAGCCCGAAGGCATAGCCGAACTCACCGGGGGCCAAGGATGGCAACGATATGGATGCGATTGCACTCGAGGTGGCCAAATCCTTGAGATAGCCTTCATAGAACTTTTTGCTGTCAAATGCATCACCCGCCTGCCCGGTGTCACCCGTGTCACCGGTTGCGCCTGTTGCACCCGTGTCACCGGTCGCGCCTGTTGCACCCGTGTCACCGGTTGCACCCGTGTCACCGGCCGCGCCTGTGTCACCCGTGTCACCGGTCGCGCCTGCGTCACCCGTGTCACCGGTCGCGCCTGCGTCACCCGTGTCACCAGTCGCGCCTGCGTCACCCGTGTCACCAGTCGCGCCTGTTGCACCCGTGTCACCGGTCGCGCCTGTTGCACCCGTGTCACCGGTCG
>CAXNKP010000132.1:0-6485 GCA_964202815.1 Stagnihabitans sp.
GGATTGCCCGTCTGGTGGCGCGATTAGCGCAATCCGTGCGGCTTAAAGCGCAAAGTCAGGCGCAAGTGGCGGCGGAACTGTCGGGCGGCAATCAGCAAAAGGTGCTTTTCGCCCGTGCGCTGGCTGGCCCGCCCGTGGTTTTGCTGCTCGATGAACCCACGCGGGGTGTGGATGTGGGGGCGAAGTTTGATATCTACGCCACGATCAGGGGCCTGACGGCCCAAGGGGTCGGGGTGGTCATGGTGTCGTCTGACCTGCCAGAGTTGATTGGACTGTGTGACCGGATCGGCATTTTGCAGGGCGGCCGGTTGACCCAGATGCTGCCTGCGGCGGGTCTGACTGAAGGGGCCTTGCTGGCGCTATGTTATGAAAAAGAGGTGGCCTGATGGTCCGGTTCCTGCGCCATTACGGCACGCTCATCGGTATGGCGGCGATTGTCTTGGTCTTTTGGGCGCTGTTGCCGCAAACCTTCATGACGGCGCGAAACTGGCTGAACATCACCCAACAAGTCTCGATGCTGACGGTCGTGGCGGTGGGGATGACGGTGGTGATGGTGGTGGGCGATTTTGACCTGTCGGTGGGGTCGATGGCCTCTTTGGCGGGCATCGTGGCGGCGGTTTTGTTCACCATGGGGTTTAGCGTGCCTGCCGCGGTGGCGGTGGCCTTGGGCGTGGGCTTGATGGGCGGGGTGATCAACGGGGTCTTGGTCAGTGTGATCGGCATTTTGCCGTTTGTGGCCACCTTGGCCACCTTGACCATGTATTCGGGCGCTGCCTTTATCCTGTCGGGCGGCAAGACGATCTTTGGCCGCGACATTCCGCAATCTTTCGGTGATTTTGCCAAATCCGGCCTGCCGTTGGGCAGTTTGGGCGATAAGCCCTTCGTTCTGCCATGGCTGACTGTGCTGGCGCTGGCGCTGACCGGCGCGGTCTTTGTGGTGCTGGAACTATCGACCTATGGCCGCAGGCTTTACGCCATTGGTGGCAATGCCGAGGCGGCGCGACTGGCGGGGGTGCGCGTCACTTGGCTGCGGTTGACGGCTTATGGGTTTACGGGTGTGGGGGCAGCGGTGGCGGGGTTGATGTATGCGTCTCGCGTGGCCTCCGCCAATCCAACGCAGGGCGAGGGGTTGATGCTCAACGCCATTGCGGCGGTGTTTTTGGGCATGACGCTGACACGCCATGGCCAGCCGAGGGTTCTGGCCTCGGTTCTGGGGGTCTTGGTGCTGGGTGTCATGGACAATGGCCTGACCCAGTTGCAGGTCGACAGCTATGTGCGCGAGGTGCTGGTGGGCCTGATCATCCTGCTGGCCGTTTCGATCAGCGCCTTGGGGCGCAAGGCCATCGGGCGTCGCTAAGGGCGAGCGGCCCGTGCGCGTTACAGAAGGGGCAAAGCCTGCGCTTTGCGTCCGTCGATATGCGAGCGCAGCGCAATGGCAACTCCGGCCACCACCACCAGCCCCATGCCCACCAAACTGATCGCATCGGGCACATGGCCAAAGACCAGCCAACCCAAGCCGCCCGACCAGAAAAGCTGCATATAGCCGATGGGCGCCACGGTAGAGGCCGGCGCTTCGCGGTAGGCGGCGGTGAACAGGAAGTGGCCGCTGGTCATCAAAAGGCCAAGGACCACCATCAAGCCGAAGTCCAAAAGGCCGGGCATTGGCCCATGCCATTGGCCAATGGACAGCAGCGCAAAGACGATCGTCCCGACAAAGGCCGTGTTGAACAAAAGCGCATTGGTGGTTTCGCCGCGCGACAAGACTTTGGTCAGCAGGTTATAGGCGGTCCCGCAGACTGCGTTGAACAAGCAGAGCGCCACGCCCAAAGGCGGCAAATCCCCGCCGGGTCTTGCGATCAAGAATACGCCGGTGAAGCCCAAGCCCGCCCCCAACCAGCCCACCCAATTGACCCTTTCGCCCAGCAAAGGCATGGCCAGCAGCATCACAGCAAAAGGCGCAAGGTAGACAATCGACACCGCTTCGGCCACGGGCATCACGCGCAGGGCCATGGCCATGGTCAGCGAAGCGACGCAAAGTGTCAGCGCGCGTACAGTGACCAAAGTGGTGCGTTTGGTGCGCCAAAAAGAAGCCCCCTGCGATGGGAAAAGGATCGCCAGCAACAAGACCACATTGACCCCATAGCGCATCAGCAAAACGATCGAGATGGGATAGATCGTCGCTAAATGCTTGGTGACGGTGTCAGACATGGCAAAGATGAACACGGCCCCCATGACCAGCAGCACGCCTTTGGTGGGGTTGGGGGTGTGGTTGGGCATGGGCCGCGCTCCTGTATGGGGCGCTGCATACTGCAGTTTGATCACAGCCATAAGGCAGGATCGGTTTTTTATGCGCAATTTGGAAAGGCGCGCCCCAAGGACGAAGGGGCGCGCGCGCTGTTTAAGCGGTGGGATAGTCGCAATAACCCGCAGGGCCGGGCGAATAGAACGCGTCTGGATTCATCGTGGCCAAGGGGGTGCCGTTCTTCAGCCGCGCGACCAGATCGGGGTTGGCAATAAAGGCGCGGCCAATGCCCACCAGATCGCTTTCGCCCGCATCCACCGCCGCTTGTCCAGAGGGCAGATCAAAGCTGCCTCCTAAAAAGAAGGTGCGCGGCCATGCGGCGTGCAGGGCGGTAAGCAAAGCGGCGGGGATGGGCGGGTTGCCCATGCCTGCGTGGTTGGCGATGTGCAGGTAGACCAGCCCCGCCTTGGCCAAGGCCTTGGTTAGGGCCAGATAGGTTTCATCCACCTCTGGATACGGCGTCATGCCCGAGGCCATGCCATAGGGCGACAGACGGATCCCCACCTTGTCGCCACCGATGGCTGCAGCCACTTCTATAGCAACTTCCACCGCAAACTTGATCCGGTTGGCGACTGATCCGCCGTAAGCATCGCTGCGCTGGTTGGTGTGGGGGCTAAGGAATTGCTCTAACAGGTAGCCATTTGCGCCGTGCAGCTCGATCCCGTCAAAGCCTGCGGCGATGGCGTCTTTGGCGGCGGTGACGAATTCGGCCTTGGTGGCAGCGATATCGGCAAGGGTCATTTCGGCGGGTACGGGATAATCTTGCATGCCTTCGGCGTCAGAATACATCTGGCCTGCCAAGGCCAAGGCGCTGGGGGCGATGATGTGCCCGCCTGCGGGCATGTTGGCAGGGTGGCTGACGCGGCCGGTGTGCATGATTTGGGCAAAGATCACTCCGCCTTGCGCTTTCACGGCAGAGGTGACGGCCTTCCAGCCTGCGATCTGGGCGGGGCTCCATAGGCCAGGCTGGCGGGCATAGCCGCGCCCGTTGGCGGAAGGGGCGATCCCTTCGGTGACGATCAGTCCGGCTGTGGCGCGCTGGGCGTAATAGGTCGCCATGATGGGCGTGGGTACGCCCTCGGCATCGGCGCGGCAGCGGGTCATCGGGTTCATGACGATCCGGTTGGCCAGCTTGTGCGGGCCCATGGTGTGGGGTTCAAACAGGGAAATGGCGGGCATACTGCATCCTTTTGCGAGAATTGATGGCTGTGAATGGCCCAAAGCCTGTGGGACCACAACGGCACGAACTGCGCCCGATCTGTGCGCGAATGCACAGTAATGTTTACAAAGCGCAGGTCCGCACCTTCTGCTGCCCGCCATGCGATGCAGCAGAAGGCTTGCACCTTTGGTGTCTTGCGGCTATCGGCTGATCGTCCCCTATCATGGTTGCGCAATGAAATTTCTTGACCTCACCAAAGTCTATATCCGCTCGGGTGGCGGTGGGGGCGGTTGCGTGTCGTTCCGGCGCGACAAATATGTCGAATATGGCGGGCCGGATGGCGGCGATGGCGGCCATGGCGGATCGGTCTGGGTGGAAGCGGTTGAGGGGTTAAATACCCTGATTGACTACCGCTATCAGCAGCATTTCTTTGCCAAGTCCGGTCAACCCGGCATGGGCAGCCAGAAGACGGGCAAGACCGGCGAAGACGTTGTGATGAAGCTGCCCTTGGGCACCGAGATTTTGGATGAAGATGAAGAGACTGTTCTGGCCGATCTAACCGTGCCCGGCCAGCGCGTGTGTCTGGCCGAGGGTGGCAACGGCGGCTGGGGCAACTTGCGGTTTAAATCTGCCACCAACCGCGCACCAGCAAGGGCCAATCCGGGGCAAGAGGGGGTTGAACGGACCATCTGGCTGCGCTTGAAGCTGATCGCCGATGCGGGGCTTTTGGGTCTTCCAAATGCGGGCAAGTCCACCTTTCTGGCGGCGGTGTCGAACGCACGGCCCAAGATTGCCGATTATCCATTTACCACGCTGGTGCCCAATCTTGGGGTTGTGGGCATCGACGGGGCGGAGTTTGTTATGGCCGATATCCCCGGCCTGATCGAAGGGGCCAGCGAAGGCCGTGGGTTGGGCATGCAGTTTCTGGCCCATGTCGAACGGTGCAAGGTATTGCTGCATTTGGTTGATGGCACATCGTCCACCATCACCAAAGATTACCGCACCATCGTGCACGAGCTTGAGGCCTATTCGGAAGTTCTGGGCGACAAACCCCGCATTCTGGCGCTGAACAAGGTCGACGCGATGGATGCCAAACAAATCAGCGACCGTCGCCGCGCCTTGGAAAAGGCCAGCGGGGGCGAGGTATTTGTGATCTCGGGCGTGGCGGGGCGTGGGTTGCAAGACGTTCTGCGTGAGATTTACGCTCGCATTAAGGCCGGCAACGCCAAGCCCGAAGAGGTGACGCCGTGGCGGCCCTAAGCCAACAGACCGAACCTGACATTCGCAAGGCGCGCAGGCTTGTCGTCAAGATCGGCTCTGCCTTGCTGGTCGACCGCGCCACGGGCTTAAAGACCGAATGGCTGCAAGCCTTGGCGCTGGATGTGGCCGAGGCCAAGGCGCGTGGGGCGGATGTGGTGTTGGTGTCATCGGGGTCGATCGCCTTGGGGCGCAAGGTGTTGGGGCTGCCGGACGGCGCACTGACGCTGGAGCAAAGCCAAGCTGCCGCTGCCGTCGGCCAAATTCGTCTGGCGCGCACCTATGAAGAGGTGCTGGCCCCGCATGGCATCATCGCAGGCCAAGTTCTGGTCACGCTGGAAGATACCGAGGACCGGCGGCGCTACCTGAACTCTCGCGCGACGATGGAGACGTTACTGGGCTTGGGCGTGGTTCCTATTGTCAACGAAAATGACACGGTGGCCACTGACGAGATCCGCTTTGGCGACAACGACCGGCTTGCCGCGCAGATCGCCGTGACGGTGGGGGCGGATCACTTGGTGTTGTTGTCGGATGTGGATGGCTTTTACACGGCCAACCCCAAGGAAGACCCCCAAGCCACGCGCTTTGATTTGATCGACAAGATCACCCCCGCTATTGAAGCTATGGCGGGCGACCCCATCTCGGCCATGTCAAAGGGCGGGATGAAGACCAAGCTTCTGGCCGCCAAGACCGCTGTGGCGGGGGGCTGTGCGATGGCGATCATGGAAGGCTCGGTGCTGCGCCCACTAAAAGCGCTGGCAGAGGGGGCAAACCGGACGTGGTTTTTGGCCCAAGGCGACCCGCAGGCGGCGCGCAAGCGCTGGATCAACGCGATGAAACCGAGGGGTGAGTTGCGGCTGGATGCGGGGGCTGTGGTGGCCATGGCGCAGGGCAAAAGCCTTTTGCCCGCAGGCGTCACCGCTGTCAGCGGCAGCTTTGGGCGGGGCGATCCTGTGGCGCTGGTATCGCCTGATGGCGATGTTCTGGGCAAGGGGCTTGTGCGCTATACGGCGGTTGAGGCTAAGGCAATTGCGGGGCATCGGTCGGGCGAGATCGAGGCGATTTTGGGCTATCAGGGACGCGCTGCTTTGGTGCACCGGGATGTTTTGGTGATCTGCCCCACGGCCACGGGGCGCTGCCCCGGACCCCGGGATATTTGGGCAAGTATGAAAGGGCAGGGGATGGACGCGCACTATGCCGATTTGATGGCCGAGATCGGCTTGAAGGCCCGCGCCGCGGCGGCGGAATTGGCCTATGCCAGTTCAGAGCGCAAATATGCAGCCCTTGTCAGTGCTGCGCATTTTGTCTGGGACGCGCGCACAGCCATCTTGGATGCCAACAACGAAGACATGGTTTACGGCGAGGCCAAGGGTTTAAGCCCCGCCATGATGGACCGGTTGCGGCTGGACGATCACCGGTTGCGCGGCATTGTCGATGCTTTGCGCGCTGTGGCCGAACAGCGAGATCCGGTGGGCCGCGTGCTGGCTGAATGGGACAGGCCCAACGGCTTGCATATCCAGCGGGTCGCCACCCCTTTGGGTGTGGTGGGGGTGATCTATGAAAGCCGCCCCAATGTGACGGCGGATGCAGGGGCTTTGTGCCTGAAGGCGGGCAATGCCGTGATCTTGCGGGGTGGGTCGGAAAGCTTTCACTCCTCCACCGCGCTGCATGACTGCATGGTGCGCGGCCTGCGCGAGGCGCGTTTGCCCGAGGCTGCGATCCAACTGATCCCTACGCGTGACCGCGAGATGGTGTCGGCCATGCTGG
>CAXNKP010000133.1:0-6464 GCA_964202815.1 Stagnihabitans sp.
CCCAAAGCTTCAACCACCGCAACGCGCCCCTCCAGGATACCTTCACCCGGATTGGTCAAGCGGACATCTTCGGGGCGCACGCCCAACTCAACCGGACGCTCTGCCGCCACGGCGGCACGCGCGGGAAGCGTCATGGTGGAAGCCCCCAAGGTGACCTGCAGGCCCTGGGCAGTGCTAATCGCCATGGCGGGCAAAAAATTCATCGCAGGCGACCCGATGAAGCCTGCCACAAAACGGTTGGCGGGCGCATTGTACAGATCAAGCGGCGCGCCGGCTTGGCTGATCTTGCCCTTGTCCAGCACAACAATTTTGTCAGCCAAGGTCATCGCCTCGACTTGATCATGGGTCACATAGACCATCGTGCGGCCCAAATTGGCGTGCAAACGGGCCAGTTCCAACCGCATCTGGCCCCGCAACAGTGCATCAAGGTTCGAAAGCGGCTCGTCAAACAAAAAGACCTGCGGATCGCGCACAAGGGCGCGGCCGATGGCCACCCGCTGACGCTGCCCGCCCGAAAGCTCGGCGGGGCGGCGGCTTAAAAGGGGCTCTAGCTGCAGGGTCTTGGCCACGCGGGTTGCGGCCTCGGCCTGTTTGGCCTTGGAGTCACCGGCCAAGGACATAGAGAACGTGATATTCTGCGCCACGGTCAGATGGGGGTAAAGCGCATAGTTTTGAAACACCATGGCCACGCCGCGCTTGGCAGGCTCGACATGGGTCACTTCACGGTCGCCGATACGGATTTGCCCTTCGCTGACGCTTTCCAACCCCGCGATCATCCGAAGCATGGTGGACTTGCCGCACCCCGACGGACCCAACAGCGCGCAGAACGAGCCATCTGCCACCGACAGATCAAGGCCGCGGATCACCTCGACCGCGCCGAAGCGCTTGGCGAGCCCTGTAAGTTCGACCGATGCCATAGTTTACCCCTTGATCCCGGCTGACAATGTGATGGCCTGCGTAACGCGGCGTTGGAAAAGCAGATAGGCGGTGGCCACGGGCAATCCGGCCAGCACGGCACCGGCCAGAACGCGGCCATAAGCCACGCCGAAGGTGTCTTGCACGGCGGCGATGCCCACGGTGACGGTCATCATCATTTCGTCCTGCGCCGCCAAGAAGGGCCACAGAAAGGAATTCCACGCGCCGATAAAGGTGATGATGGCCAAAGCCGTGGTCACCCCCCAGTTCATCGGCAGGAAAACACGGAAGAACAGGTTAAACTCAGTCGCCCCGTCCATCACCGCCGCCTCGCGGAATTCTTTCGGCAATCCGTCAAAAAACTGCTTGTAAACGATCACTGTGACTGGCGCGATCAGCATCGGCAGGATGATGCCAACATGGGTGTTCAGCAACTTTATATCTGCGATGATGATGAAATGGTTCACGATCAGCGCCGATACGGGCACCATGAAACTGGCAAGGATCATCCACCACAACGCCTTGCGGCCAGGAAAATTCAACTGGCTGATGGCAAAGCCGGTGCAGGCCCCCATGAATACCACAAGAAAGGTCACCCCGACCGAAACGATTGTGGAATTCAGATACCAGATCGGCAAGTTGGAATTCTCGATGTCGAAGATGTAGTTTTTCAGCGTCGGATCCATCGGGATCAGCGCGAAATCCTTCACCGTCTGGTCATCGTGGCGCAGGCTGGTGACAATGCCCCAGTAGACCGGAAAGAACCAAATGACCGCAGCGATGATGGTCAAAAGCGTTAGCAGTGTCGCGCCCAGATCAAATCGACGGGCAGGGGTGACGTGCTTGTCGCTCATCTTTGCCCCCGAACCCGCAGAATTTGAAATTGGAACAGCGAGAAGACCAACACGATGACAAACAGTGCTAGCGCCAGCGTCGCTGAATAGCCACCATTGTTCTTTTGGAACGCTTGTTCAAAGATATACTGCACCAGCACCATGGTCGCCCGCGTTTGCCCGCCTTGGGCAAAAAGATAAACTTGGTCGAATATCTTCAACTGCAAGATCAACTGGATGGTCAGGCATAGAACGGTGATCGGCCACAAAAGCGGAAAGGTGATGCGCAAGAAAATCTGACGCCGTGTTGCGCCGTCAAGCTGGGCCGCCTCGTAAAGTTCGGTCGGAATATTGCGCAGACCCGCAAGGAACAGCAGGATTGAAAAGCCGTTTGTCCACCAGATCGTCAAAACCGCAACGGCGGGCATAAACAAATCCACAGTGCGCCAGATATTCACCGGTTCGCCTGCAATCAAGGTGATTAGGCCCTGTGCCATGCCGAACTGCACATTCGTCATCCAGTCCCAGATCACATAAACCACGGTCACCGGCAGAACATAGGGCAAAAAGAAGGCGGCAAGGATCAAGCTTTGCAGGCGCCCTTTTAGACGGCTGACCATCATCGCGATCGTCAATGCCACAACAGTTCCGGGCACCACGCTGAGAAGTACGAAATAGGCGGTATTCTTGACAGCAATCAGAAAGGTCGGGTCCTTGAACATTCTTACATAATTGCCAAAGCCGATCCATTTGCCTTGACCGATGAGCGGGGCCTTTTGAAAGGTCATCTCGATCATCTGGATCGTCGGCCAAATGAACAGCCAAAGGTAAACGGCCAAAAATGGCGCGATAAGGATGAAGGCCGTCGTGATCTCTGTTCGGCGATTGCGGAGCATGGCGTCCTGCCAGAAAAAACGCCTGCCGGAGATTATCCCCGGCAGGCAATCAGGTTTTAGCGATTACATACCGTTCAGTTCGTCACGCATCTGCGCTGCTGCATCAGCAGGCGCAAGTTCGCCGTTCATCGCGGGAGTGATCGCATTGCCGGCCGCATCAAACAACGGCGATGCAACGCCAGCCAAGACTGACTTGGGGTCGAACACGCCGTTAGCTGTCAGCGGCGCATAGGTCGCTTGCGGCTGCATGGCCTTGTACTCGGCAGTTTCGGTCACGGCTTTGTTGGCCGGGATGTGGCCGGCGCTTGCCCAGAACAGCGAGTGGGCTTCCATCCACTTGATCACTTCCAGAACGGCGGCGTGCTTCTCAGCCGTTGCAGGCTTGTCCACATTCTTCGGGATCGCGAAAGAGTGGCTGTCTGAATAGGTGCAGGTATGGGCGAACAAAGCCGGGATCTCGATAGCGCCCCAGTTGAACAGTTTGCCCTGCTTGTTCAGGTCGTCCATCGTGGGAACTTCCCAAACACCATTGATCATGAAGGGCACCTTGCCCGAGGTGAACAGTGCTACGGTCGACGGATAGTCGGTCTTGGGCGGGTTGTAGCCTTCTTTCACCCAGTCGGCGATAACGCTAATCGCCGTTGCCAGCTTGTCTGTGCTGTCGCCGGGGAACCAATCGCCGTCATTGCCGATCTGCCCGTCTTGCTGGCAAAGCAGCGAATACACGGTGCGGAAGGCAAAGTTGCCGTCTGCCGTCACCTGCGCGATGGACCATTCATTGCCGTCAGCCTTCAGCTTGGCCAAGGCGGCGTTGAAATTCTCCAACCCGGTCAGGCCAGCGGGCAAGCCGTCCGCGCCGATCAGGCCAGATTTGTCCAGAAGGTCCTTGTTGTAATACAGAACGATCGGGTGGGTGTCGAAGGGCACGGCATATTGCTTGCCGTCGACCTGCACCGCATCCCACGTGGCGGGGGCGAAGCTGTCTGCCGACAGGCCCATGGTGGCCATGTCTTCGGGGGTGATTTCAGTCAGCGTGCTTTCGCTGACGGCCAAGGGGATACGGCTGGCATGATAGGTCATCATGTCAGGGCCTTCCCCCACAGCAGCCGAGGTTTGCACCTTGCTATAGAACGGAACACCCCAATCCAGCGTTGTGGCCTGGATTTCGATGGCATCCTTATGCTCGGCATTAAAGTCTTCGATGAGCTTTTTCATCCGAACGCCGTCGCCACCGCCAAGGAAATCCCACCATACGACGGTTTCCATGGCTTGTGCACCGGTGCCGAACATAACGGCGGCCAGAAGTGCGGCCTTGATCGAAAGTTTCATAGTTTCCTCCCTAGATTGACGTTTTTGTCTGCGCCAACAGGCTTCTTTCCCCTGCGGGCGCACGCAGACGACAGGCCGGTCGTCCGGCATGATGTGGTCCAGATTGGACCCGTCTTTTTCTTCTTATGACAGCCTATGAAACCGAGACTATGGCTGTCAACAGATTCTGCGATATGTATCGACTATCTCGATATGTCTTTGCTGCTCCCATCCACCACCATCTCGGCTGCTTGGGCAATCATCGCGTCCAACAGCGCATCGGCCACAGGATCGTCCGCCCCCATCAACCGGAAGGTCGTGGCGATCAGCCCGCCCTGCCCCAGACGTTTCTCGCCGATCAAGGCGACAGGTTTGTGAACCCATCCCACCACCAAACCAGCCGTTACTGCACCAGAAAATTCCCATCCGGCCCATCCGCCCATTACATGATGGGGAACCACGCCCGAGAACGACAGATCAATCATCGGCCCGCCGGGCAAGTCGGCAAAGGCGCCCTCGCGGCGGATCCAACTAAAGCCTGCGATCCAGTCGCCGCGCCACATGGTGCCGTGGCGGGCTGTAAGGGTGATGTTGGGCAACTGGAAGATCGGCCCAACGGGAATGCCCGGTGTTTCGTCGACCACCGCAATAAAGGGCTGCTCGCGCCCTGCCTGTTCAATGCGCAGATTTCCTTGGGTTTTCACCGTTCCATCGGCCAAAACCACACAGCGGCCCCCACCTTGGATGCGCCGGATATCGCCGTGATCCAAGGCATGGGTCACCACAACCTGGGCCTGATCGGGCGATACCAGCGTATAGCCCAAGCCCTCAAGCCGCGCCGCAATGCCCGCATCTTTGGCAGCAACCTTGGTCAAGCCTTGAGTCTTGCGCGCGGCGTAAAGGGCAATCTCGACCTGATTGCGCTGCACCACTTGGCCCGCGACAACCAGTTCCAACGACAGGGTCAGCATCTGGTTGGCGGCCACTTTGGGCAGGATGAATGACAAACGCCCAAGGTCGGTCGTCGTCAGGGCCTGCGCTCCGCCAAAAGCTACTTCGCCCCGTTGCCCTTCGGCCTGCCAGCGCACCACGCCCTCAGCCAAGGCCACCCCGCCGCTGGCAATGGCCAGATCGCAGCCCCACACTTCGCCCGCGCGGCCGGAATAGCGCGTGACCGATGGCACAATCACCACATCGGCGTTGATCTGGGCAAACCGGTCGTGAAAGACCCGCGGGGTGCGGTTCATATCCAAAAGTCCGTTAGACTCCCAATGCACATCGGTGAATTCGGTGATGACATAGCCTTGAATCTGTGGCCAAGCGCGCATCTGCTCGATCTCGTATTTCAGATTGGCGAATTGATACCACTGCGCCGCTGTCACAAAGTTTTCCAGCGTGCCAAAGGTGCGATCCATCCCCAGCGCTTTGAAGCGGCCCGCGATGCCATGCGGATAGGCCGCCCCGTCGCCCCAAAGCTGCCCCGTCTCCATCCACCACGGTTCCGCCCCGTTCAGGCGCACTTGGTCAGGCTGGGGCAGGCCCCAAACGCCAAATTCCGAGACGATCTTGGGCTCGTCACCGCGCCTTATGCCGTCACCAAAGGGGCTCCATGTCCAAGCCGCCCCTTGGGCGAGTTCGCGGGTAAGCGCGTCCCATTCGTCGCGGCGTTCGGGGACCGAGCGGTAATAGTGGAAATCGTCAAAGTCGCCCTTCACATGGAAATTGCCCTGACAGGGCGAGTTGTCGCAGACCAGCCGTGTGGGGTCTAAGGCTTTGAGCCAGTCATAGGTTTCGGCCAGCCAGCGGCGGTGGGCTGCGTCATCACACAGGCGAATGCCCCAGTCTTCGTTGATCAGGGTCCAGATCACGATGGAGGGATGATTGCCATCGCGCGCCAGTATCCCCGCCATCGTCTCGCGCAGCCGCAGTTTTGAGGCTTCGGTCAGCACGCCCACATTGGGGATTTCCGTCCAGATCAGCATGCCCACACGATCGGCCACCTCGTAATAGCGCGGATCAGGCACCTTGATATGGCAGCGCAGCATGTTCAGGCCCAGCGCTTTGGCCTTCAAAAGCTGGTCTTCCAAAAAGGCCACCGAGGGCGGGGTGCAGATGCCTTCGGGGTAGTAATCTTGATCCAGCGCTGCGCGCATATAGAACGGCTGGCCGTTCAGGAACATCTGCCCGCCTTGGCTGGTAAAGGCGCGAAAGCCAAAGCTGTGGTGGGTACTGTCGCGGGGGTGGTCTTTGATTAACATCACCTCAGCTGTGTAAAGGTTCGGGGCATCGGGCGACCAAAGGAGCGGGTCAGTGACCTGCAACACCGCTTCCACTTGCGCTGCGCTCAAGGTCACGCGGGCAGAGGCGGCCTGACCCTGCGGGCCCGAAATCGTCACCAGCGCCTCGGCCCCCACCGCCGTGATCGGCACTGTTAACGTCAAAGCAACCCTGCCCGACAGATCGGCCACGATCTTGCACTGCGACAGATGCACCGCATCGCGCCCCTCTAGTG
>CAXNKP010000134.1:0-6454 GCA_964202815.1 Stagnihabitans sp.
ACGGATGTGACCGGCACGGTTGAACTGCCCGAAGGCACCGAAATGGTGATGCCGGGCGACAACTTGAAGTTCAACGTGACTTTGATCGCCCCGATCGCCATGGAAGAAAAACTGCGCTTCGCCATCCGCGAAGGCGGCCGCACCGTCGGCGCCGGCGTGGTCTCGAAAATCCTCGCTTGAGGGTCTGTTTAATCTGAATAGGGGGCTAAGCCCCCTTGCCAAACAAGGCCCCGGTTTGTCGCCGGGGCCTTTGACTTAACGTACGCCTCTGGGCTGCGTGATGATCGCGCGATTGTTATACACGGAGTGAAAGAGCATGGTGCAAAACCTGACAGGGGGCTGCCTGTGCGGCCTGATCCGCTTTACAGCCACGGGCGTGCCGGATGACCCGCACACCTGCTCGTGCCATCTGTGCCAGCGCCATTCCGGCGCACCCACGCTTGTCTGGGTCAGTTATCCCAAGGCCGCCGTGCTGTGGGACGGGCCGGGGGGTGCGCCAGCCCTGTGGCGGTCGTCTGACATCTCGCAGCGGGCCTTTTGCCCGCACTGCGGATCAACCTTGGGGGCGATAGATGATGGGCCGACCGTCGGCTTGGTGTCTGGGTGTTTTGACCGCCCCAATCTGCAGGTTCTGGCACCTATAAAACACAGTTACACCGCATCGCGCCCAAAGTGGTGGCGGTTTGGCCCCCTAACCCAACGCTAAATCCGCGTAGGGTGGGCATTTGGCCCACTTTGGGCTAAAGACTGTGGGCCAGTCCCTTGGCCTTCCCCTTCCTGACCCTGAAAGTCCCCCATGATCTGCGTTTTATGCGCTGCCCCCGATGCCACTTTAGTGACCTTGCCACCCACCGAGGATGCCGCCGCCTGCTGTTCGGTCTGTGCGGCCGCCCTGACCGGCACCATCACGCCCGGCCCGCGCTGGCGCTGCTTGGGCGATGCCATTTGGGCGGCTGAGGTGCCAACACAGATCGCGGCCTACCGCTTGTTGCAAGCGCTGAAAGAAGAAACCTGGGCCGCGGATCTATTGTAAAGCGTTTATATTGAGCCTGACGTCTTGGCCCGTGCCGAAGCGGGTTTGGCGGCCCCCGATGCCGCGATCATCCACCGCGACAGCAACGGCGCGGTTCTGTCGCCGGGTGACAGCGTCGTGCTGATCAAAGACCTGCCCGTCAAAGGCAGTTCGATGATCGCCAAGCGCGGCACAGCGGTGCGTGCCATCCGCCTTGTGCGTGACAATGCCGAACAGATCGAGGGCCGGGTCAATGACCAGACCATCGTGATTCTGACCCAGTTTGTGAAGAAGTCCTGAACGCTAGCCCTTGGTCACCAACCGCGCCACAATGCGGCGGGTGATGGGGGCCACCACCAGCACCACCGGAAAGGCCGTAGCCCAACTGACGGCCCAATTGGCCATCCACGCTTGGGCAAAATGCATCTCAATCCCCCAGGTGCGGAATGTTGACAGCCCCGAGATCAGCAAAGACATCATGCCAGACAGCAGAACGCCGAACAGTATTTGGGAATAACGTGCGGGTATCATGGAAAGCTCCTTTACTATCGTGCCTCTGTGACCGCAGGGCGCCCAAATCTCAAGCGCAGATTTCCCAAAGCTCCTATTGATTTCCCGTCTCGCCTGCCGTACTCAAGCCGTAGGCCTAGGAGTTTAGCTCAGTTGGTAGAGCATCGGTCTCCAAAACCGAGGGTCGTGGGTTCGAGTCCCCCAACTCCTGCCAGCTTTCTGCGTTTTGATCGACGGCCTTGCGCGGGCTTGAAGTCACGCCGCCAGTTTCGTATCTGCGCTTAAACCCATTGAGGCGGACCTTATCATGGCTATGACGAACCCGATTCAGTTTATCCAGCAGGTCCGCTCCGAGGCCGCCAAGGTTGTTTGGCCAGGGCGGCGCGAAGTTCTTTTGACCACCGCGATGGTGCTGGTCATGGCGGCCTTGACAGCGACCTTTTTCAGCTTGACCGATGTGTTGATCAAATTCGGCCTGACCTTCGTGTTGAGCACGTTTCACTAGACTGCGGCCTAAAGTCGACGTCTGGGCCGATTTTCCTTGAATTCCAACTGGCAGGGCGCTATCCGACAGCAGATTATGGGGGTATTCGGCGCGCAGCGAATCGGCGGCGCGCTGTTTTTTGTTCCCTCGCGCGTAAGATCCGCGCAGAACGTAGACGCTTGCGGCGGTAGGCCGGGGCAAGAACAAGGTGGACGTGGGATGGCCAAGCGCTGGTATTCGGTTTCTGTTCTCTCGAACTTCGAGAAGAAAGTGGCCGAGCAGATCAAGACCGCGGTGGCCGAGGCCGGTCTGCAAGAGGAGATCGACGAAGTTTTGGTGCCAACCGAAGAAGTGATCGAAGTGCGCCGTGGCAAGAAGGTCACCTCCGAACGGCGCTTCATGCCGGGCTATGTGCTGGTGCGGATGGAAATGTCGAGCAAGGGTTACCATTTGATTTCGCAGATCAACCGTGTAACGGGCTTTTTGGGCCCGCAGGGCAAGCCTATGCCGATGCGCGATGCCGAAGTGAACGGCATTTTGAACCGTGTTGAGGAAGGAGAGGCTGCACCGCGCAACCTGATCCGCTTTGACATCGGCGAAAAGGTTAAGGTCACCGACGGCCCGTTCGAAGGCTTTGATGGCATGGTCGAGGATGTGGACGAGGCGCACAACCGCCTGAAAGTCTCGGTCTCGATCTTTGGGCGGGCAACGCCTGTCGAATTGGAATTCACTCAGGTGTCGAAAGGCATCTAAGTGCATCGCGTGGGAGGCGCGCGTGTCAAACCTATTTTGGCATGACAGACCGGACCACTAAACCGCGCTAAAGCCCAATGAGGGGCGGCGCCGTGATAAAGGAGAGGCCAGATGGCCAAGAAGATTATTGGCAGCTTGAAGCTGCAAGTGAAGGCGGGCCAAGCTAACCCGTCCCCGCCCGTCGGCCCGGCCTTGGGTCAGCGCGGCTTGAACATCATGATGTTCGTGAAAGAATTCAACGCAAAGACTGCTGATCTGCCACTTGGTACGCCGACACCCGTGATCATCACCTACTATCAGGACAAGTCCTTTAGCCTTGAGTTCAAGACACCCCCCGCAGCTTTCCTGCTTAAGCAAGCTGCTGGCCTGCCGCAGGTTGGCAAGCGCAACCGTGCCAAGGGATCGATCAAGCCAGGCCATACCGTGGCCGGTTCGGTCAGCGTGGCGCAGATTCGCGCCATCGCGGAAACCAAGATGAAAGATCTGAACGCCAATTCGATCGAAGCGGCCATGAACATCATCTTGGGCTCTGCAAAGTCTTGCGGCATTGAGATCAAGGGGTAAATCATGGCAAAAATTGGTAAACGTACCCGCGCAGCCCGCGAAGCTTTTGTTGGTAAAAGCGCTTTGGCTGTTGAGGCTGCCGTCACTTTGATCAAATCAGCGGCTTCCGCCAAGTTTGATGAGACGCTGGAAATTGCGATGAACTTGGGCGTCGACCCGCGCCATGCCGACCAGATGGTGCGCGGCGTGGTGCAGTTGCCCAATGGCACCGGCAAAACCGTGCGTGTTGCTGTATTCGCCCGCGGGGCCAAGGCTGATGAAGCCAAGGCGGCTGGCGCTGACATCGTGGGCGCAGAAGACCTGATGGAAACCATCCAGTCCGGCAAGATCGAGTTTGACCGTTGCATCGCAACGCCCGACATGATGCCGCTGGTGGGCCGTTTGGGCAAAATCCTCGGGCCGCGCAACTTGATGCCCAACCCCAAAGTCGGCACCGTCACGATGGACGTGAAAACCGCAGTCACCGCAGCAAAGGGCGGCGAAGTGCAGTTCAAGGTCGAAAAAGCTGGTGTGATCCATGCGGGCATCGGGAAAATCTCGTTCACTGACGAGATGCTGTCGCAAAACATCCGCGCCTTTGTGGATGCCGTCTCTCGTGCTCGTCCCGCTGGGGCAAAGGGCACGTACCTGAAGAAAGTTTCGGTGTCGTCCACCATGGGTCCGGGCATATCGCTCGACCTGTCGTCGGCGACGGCGCGCTGATATCTTTGAAAAGACTTAAAACCATCGCTGGCTTGGCCATCGGTGGTTTTTTATTGGTCGGCGCGATTTGCCACCCATCGCAAACGATAGTGTTGGGGCGGGTTGCGCCGAACTTGCCTGTCCTGTAACAGGCGACTCTGTTCAGACGGCGTGATTCTTCGCGCAGTTTGGATATGCTTTGTCCGAGACGGTGGGTGCCTTCGCAAGACGGCTTAATTTCCCTCCTGAGATGGAGTTCGAACCGATTTCACCGGGGCTAGCCTTGGTCGTCTGCAGGCTCGGAAGACATCATGGACCCGACGTCCCCGGCAACGGGGGCTTACATGAGCCGGGGGGAAACCCCCAACTTTGGAGTAAAACTGTGGATAGAGCCCAGAAAGAGCAAGTGGTCGACGAACTCGGCCAAATCTTCGCAAGCTCTGGCGTTGTAGTGGTCGCCCATTACACCGGTATGACAGTTGCCCAGATGCAGACCCTGCGCGCCAAAATGCGCGAAGTGAACGGGTCGGTACGCGTCGCCAAAAACAAGCTCGCCATGATTGCCCTTGAGGGTAAGCCCGGTCAAAAGATGGGCTCACTTCTTTCTGGCATGACCGTTATGGCCTACTCGCAAGACCCCGTCGCTGCGGCGAAGGTCTGCGAGGCCTATGCCAAGACCAACGACAAGTTCGTTATTCTTGGCGGGGCAATGGGCGATGCGGTTCTGGATCCGGCCGGTGTGAAAGCCGTGGCCGCCATGCCGTCGCGTGAGGAAGTTATCGCTTCCATCGCGGCTTGCATCGGTGCGCCCGCGTCGAACATCGCAGGGTCTATTGGCGCGCCTGCCTCCGCGATCGCAAGCATCCTCTCGACCATCGAGGAGCGGCTTGCCGCCTGAAGCAACGGAAAACACCGGGTGTGGAGTGTCCTCGCCTCGTTAGAACCCATCTCTCAATCAAACGGAACATAAAATGGCCGATCTGAACAAACTCGCCGAAGATATCGTTGGTCTGACCCTGCTGCAGGCAGTGGAACTCAAGACCATTCTCAAAGACAAGTACGGCATCGAGCCGGCAGCCGGTGGCGCCGTCATGATGGCTGCTGGTCCCGCCGCTGTCGCTGAAGTGGTGGAAGAAAAGACTGAATTTGACGTTGTGCTGACCGAAGCTGGTCCGAACAAGATCAACGTTATCAAAGAAGTCCGTGCCATCACTGGCTTGGGCTTGAAAGAAGCCAAAGACCTCGTTGAGGCTGGCGGCAAAGTGAAAGAAGGCGCAACCAAGGCTGACGCCGAAGCGCTGAAGAAGAAGCTGGAAGATGCCGGCGCCAAGGTTGAGTTGAAGTAATAGGTAAAGGGGTTCGCCCCGGTATCTTGAAACGCTGGCAGGGCCGGGAGTTTCCTGGCCCTGTCATGCGCGTCTTGGCAGGGGCTTTTGCGAAAGCCCCTTCTCAGGCGCGGTAATGGTTCGGGAGCGGCCCTAAGGGATGGGCTGCATGAATAGAACCACTGCCCCCTATCGCCCGAGTGGCGCGTCCGTGGCCCGACGGAAGCGCGCACTTTGATGATGAAAGGTTACGACGAGCATGGCGCAAGCTTACGTTGGTCAAAAACGTGTCCGCCGGTATTACGGCAAAATCCGTGAAGTCCTAGAGATGCCGAACTTGATCGAGGTGCAAAAAAGCTCCTACGATCTGTTCTTGCGCTCGGGCGAAGGCGACAAGCCGCTGGATGACGAAGGTATCCAAGGCACGTTCCAATCGGTTTTCCCGATTAGGGATTTTAACGAAACGGCTGTGCTGGAGTTCGTCAAGTACGAGCTGGAAAAGCCCAAGTACGACGTTGACGAATGTATGCAACGCGACCTGACCTATGCAGCGCCCCTGAAGGTGACGCTGCGCTTGATCGTATTTGATGTCGACGAGGCGACGGGCGCGCGCTCTGTCAAAGACATCAAGGAACAAGACGTCTACATGGGCGATATGCCTTTGATGACGACCAATGGTACCTTCATCGTGAACGGCACCGAACGTGTGATCGTCAGCCAGATGCACCGCTCGCCGGGCGTGTTCTTTGACCATGACAAGGGCAAGACTCATTCGTCAGGCAAACTGCTGTTTGCTTGCCGGATCATTCCCTATCGTGGGTCGTGGCTGGATTTCGAATTCGACGCCAAGGATTTGGTCTTCGCGCGCATCGACCGCCGTCGCAAACTGCCGGTGACCACGCTGCTTTATGCGCTGGGCATGGACCAAGAAGGCATCATGGATGCCTATTACGAAACGGTCATGTTCAACCATGTGAAGAACAAGGGATGGATTTCGAAATTCTTCCCCAAGCGTCTGTCGGGTACGCGTCCGACCTATGACTTGGTCGATGCGGCCACAGGTGAAGTGCTGTTGAAGGCGGGCGAAAAAGTCACACCGAAGATGGCCAATACGTGGGGCAAAGA
>CAXNKP010000135.1:0-6427 GCA_964202815.1 Stagnihabitans sp.
AAGACACCGCAGCCGAGGAAGGCGAACTCGTTGATCACGCGATCGAAGCCCCCGCCGAGCCAACCGCAGAACCGGCACCGGCGCAAGATCACACCCACGGTCACGATCATGATCATGATCACATCCATAGCCAAGACGAGGCCCAACCCACCGAGGGTGAAGCCCCTTTCCGCGCCATCGACCATGCCTCAGACACCGACGACGAGATTGAATCCATCGCCGAAGAGGATGTGCAAGAAGAAATCAGCGCCCCGCGCAAACCTCGCGCCCGTCGCTACAAGATTCAAGAAGTGGTCAAGGTGCGCCAGATCATGCTGGTGCAGGTCGTCAAGGAAGAGCGTGGCAATAAGGGTGCTGCCCTGACCACCTATCTTTCGCTGGCAGGTCGCTATTGCGTTTTGATGCCCAACACCGCGCGCGGGGGTGGCATTTCGCGCAAGATCACCGTGGCGACAGATCGCAAGAAGCTTAAAGAAATTGCCTCGGAACTGGAAGTGCCGGAAGGCGCTGGCCTGATCATCCGCACGGCGGGTGCAAAACGCACCAAGCCCGAGATCAACCGCGATTACGAATATCTGATGCGCCTGTGGGAACAAATCCGCGAGTTGACGCTGAAATCCATGGCACCCGCCGCCATCTACGAAGAAGGTGATCTGATCAAACGTTCGATCCGCGATCTTTACAGCCGCGAGATTGACGAAATTTTGGTCGAAGGCGAAGCAGGTTACCGCACCGCCAAAGACTTTATGAAGATGATCATGCCCTCCCATGCCAAAGTGGTGCAGCGCCATAATGATCAGATGCCGCTTTTTGCGCGTTTTCAGGTCGAAAGCTATCTGGGCGGGATGTTCAACCCGACTGTTCAGTTGAAATCGGGCGGCTATATCGTCATCGGCGTGACCGAGGCACTGGTGGCCATCGACGTCAACTCTGGCCGCGCCACCAAGGAAGGCTCGATCGAAGACACCGCGCTGAAAACCAACCTTGAAGCCGCCGAAGAGATTGCCCGCCAGTTGCGCCTGCGCGACTTGGCCGGTTTGATCGTGATCGACTTCATCGATATGGAAGAGCGCCGCAACAATCTGGCCGTTGAAAAGCGCATCAAGGACAAGCTGAAAACCGACCGTGCCCGCATTCAGATTGGCCGGATTTCTGGCTTTGGCCTGTTGGAAATGTCGCGCCAGCGCCTGCGGCCGGGGATGCTGGAATCGACCACCCAGCCTTGCGCGCATTGCCATGGCACGGGTCTGATCCGTTCGGACGACAGCCTTGGCCTGCAAGTGCTGCGCGCCCTAGAGGACGAAGGCGCGCGCAAGCGGTCCAAAGAGGTGCTGCTCAAAGCGCCGATTGGCATCGTGAACTTCCTGTTCAACCAAAAGCGAGAACATCTGGCCGTGATTGAGGCGCGCTACGGCATGGCCGTGCGGATCGAAGCCGATCCGCAGATGATCAGCCCAGACTTCGTTTTTGAAAAGTTTAAAACCGCCACAAGGGTCGTGCCCGAGGCCGCCGCCGTGATTTCGGGCAACGCCAGCCTGATGGGCGCGCCGGTGTTGGAAGAAGAAGACGACGACCTGTTTGACGAGGAAATCGACGACGACACCGAAGACGCCGAGGACGAGGGCGAAGCTGAGGGTGAGGGTGAGGGTGATGGCGAAAGCACCACGAACCCTGGCGGCAGGTCCGCAGATCAGGCCAACCCGGGCAAGAAAAAGCGCCGTCGTCGTCGTAAGAAGAAAGGCGGGGCGGGTCCTGGTCAGACAGAACAGGGCGAAGCCTTGGCCCAAGAGGGCGCAGAAGGTGCATCGTCTGAGACGGCAGGTCAAAGTGCAGAGGGTGCAGAACTTGCCGAAGCCGAAGCTGTCGATGCGACCACCGCCAAGAAAGCCCCGCGCCGAACCCGAGGCCGTTCGCACAAAGTGGTTGAGGGTTTGGCAGAGACTGTCGCAGAACCTGTCGCAAACACGCTAGCAGAACCTGTCGTGGAAGCGGTTGTTGAGATCGCAGCCGAACCTGCCCCCACCAAACGTCCCGCCGCGCGGCGTAAAGCTGCGGCAGATGTGACGGCAGTAGGCGCAGAACCCAAGCCCGCCCGTGCCCGCACCTCGCGCGGCAAAGCTGCCGCAGAACCTGTGGCTGACGCCGCGGCTGTGGAGGCTTCGGTGCAGGTAGAAGCAACGACTTTCCCGGTTGATCCCGACGTCAGCGAACCCGCCATGGCAGAGGTGCAGCCGGTGTTGTGGGCTGATCGCGAGGATATAGTTGCCCCTGCAACCCCTGCAAATGAGTCCGCCCTCGCAGAGCCTGAAGACCCCGATAAACCAAAGCGCAAGGGGTGGTGGTCACTGGGCCGTTGATCTGAGACGCTAAAATTCAAACGCCCGGCAGCACCGTCTGTCGGGCGTCTGCTTATATGCCTGCGCGAATCAGGTGCAAGGTGACTTGGCCGTCATCTTCTGCCCCCAGATAGCGATGCCCCGCCTGAAGGCAAAAATGGGGCAGGTCAATGCGGGCCATGGCATCGGTGGCGCGCAGGCATAGCACCTGCCCCGCCTGCATCGCCCTCAAGCGCTTGCGCGCCTTCAGCACGGGCAGCGGGCACAAAAGCCCCTCGCAATCCAAGACCTCATCCCACATCGCCATCCCCTTTGCGCGTGGCTTATCGCCCAAGTGCGCCAAAAGCCACAGGAAGGTGAAGATTGTGCTGGTGACGGCGGGCTTCAAACAGGGTAAGCCTACCCCATGTTCGGAATAGAGATCCTAGACGCCAGCCTTTTGCCCGCAGCCCTTGTGGCCTTGGCTGCGGGCGTTCTGTCGTTCCTGTCGCCCTGCGTGCTACCCATCGTGCCGCCCTATCTGGCCTATATGTCAGGCATCAGCATGGGCGAGATGAAATCCGGCCGCAAACCGCTGCTGGCGGCGAGTTTCTTTGTGCTGGGCCTGTCGACGGTGTTTTTGCTGATGGGGGCGGCGTCTTCGGCCTTTGGCGCGTTTTTTCTGGCGCGGTCTCAAAGTTTTGCCACAGTCTCAGCATTCGTGGTCATGATCTTTGGGGCGCATTTTATCGGAATTTTCCGCCTACGCTTTTTGGATCAAGACATCCGCATGGATGCGGGCGACAGGGGTGGTTCGGCCCTGGGGGCCTATGTGCTGGGACTGGCCTTTGCCTTCGGCTGGACGCCCTGCATCGGCCCACAACTGGGCGCTATTCTGACGATCGCCGCCCAAGAAGGGTCTATCGGGCGGGGCACTTTACTTTTGGCGATCTATGCCATGGGCCTTGGCCTGCCCTTTATACTGGTCGCAGCCTTTTTCCCGCGCTTTGCCCCCCTAATGGCGCTGATGAAGCGCCATATGGAGCGTATCGAGAAGATCATGGGCCTGATGCTGTGGACCATTGGCCTGTTGATGCTGACGGGGGGCTTTTCGCAGTTTTCCTATTGGTTGCTGGAAAATCTTCCTGCCCTTAGCCAACTGGGCTAAGGGTCATACGTAATCCTGACGCTGCAGATTATACTTGGCCATCTTTTCGTTCAACGTCCGGCGCGGCAGGCAAAGTTCTTCCATCACAGCCACGATGGAACCCTTATGGCGGCGCATTGTGTTGTCGATCAACATGCGTTCAAAGGCCTCGACATAGTCTTTCAGGGGCTTGCCTTCGGTGGTGAGCGTCGGTCCTGTGGAATCGTTATCAGCCATCAAAAGCGAGGCAATCGACCCCGATCCCCGCCGGTTTTGCAAGACCGCTCGTTCGGCGACGTTCACCAATTGGCGCACATTGCCCGGCCAAGGGGCTTGCAACAGTTGCGCCGCCTCTTGCGCTGTAACCTGCGGTGCATCGCAGCCGTATTCATCGGCGAATTGCTCGGTTAAGCCGTTAAACAGCGTCAGAATGTCTTCCCCCCGCGCGCGCAGCGGCGGCAGAACGATGGTCATCGCCCCAAGGCGGTAAAAGAGATCGGGCCGCAGCGAATCTTCCAGCGTTTTGTCGGGCGCGTGACGATTGCAAATCGCGATGATGCGCGTTTCGGGCGGTATCCCTTGGTCGTTGATCAACTCCAGCAGGCGGGCTTGCATCGCGCCTGACAGGGCCTCGATATCCTCTAGGCAGATCGTCCCACCCCGCGCGTCTTCGATCATCGGGATCGTGCCGTCTTCGGCGGGGCCAAAGAGGCGGGCGGCGAACTGGTCTTCGGACCAAGCGCCGCAAGAAACGGTGACAAACTTGCGCCCCGCGCGGGGGCCCACGGCATGCAGCGCATGGGCCACCAAAGTCTTGCCGGTGCCCGTTTCGCCGTCAATCAGCACATGGGCGTCGGCTTGGCCAAGATCAAGGATATCTTCGCGCAACCGATCCATCACGGGACTAAAGCCTACCAGCTTTTTCATCAAGATCGTGCCGTCCGACAATTCCTTGCGCAAAGCGCGGTTGTCCAGCGTCATGCGGCGGTTTTGGGTGGCGCGCTTGGCCAGTTCGGTCATGCGATCGGGGTTGAAGGGCTTTTCCAGAAAGTCAAAAGCCCCAACCCGCATCGCCTCTACTGCCATGGGCACATCGCCGTGGCCGGTGATCAAGATAACCGGCAGGCCAGAATCCATGCCCATCAGCTTTTTGAGGAAAGCCATGCCATCCATGCCGGGCATCTTGATGTCAGACACAATGACGCCGGGAAACTCTGGCCCTATCACCTTCAGCGCCTCTTCGGCCGAGGCGAAGGTTTCCGTATCAAACCCCGACAGGGCCAGCCATTGGCTGATGGATTGGCGCATATCAGCCTCGTCATCCACAATCGCCACTTTCATTGCCCGTGCCATCTTGCCCTCACTCTGCTGCTTTTACGTCCTGCCCCGAAACCAGTGCCAGATTTTGGCCCAAGATTGGAAGCTGCATTTCAAACACAGCCCCTTGCGGGGTGCCGTTGCGTGCGGTTAATCGCCCGCCAAAATCACTCATGATCCCTGAACTGATCGCCAGCCCAAGGCCAACCCCCTCGCCCGACTTTTTGGTGGTGTAGAAGGGTTCAAAGAGGTTCACCAGATCAGAGATGCCATGGCCATTGTCAGCCACGGTCAGCGTGGCCATATCCCCCGCGGCAAGGGTCAGATCGATCCTCGGTTCGCGGGTGTCTTTGGTGGCATCCAGCGCGTTGCGCAAGAGGTTGATAATCACCTGCTCCAAGCGCAAGCGATCGACCGTCACCATCACCGCAGCCCGCGGAACGGACCGCGTGATCTTGACGACCCGCAGTTTCAACTGCGGCTCCATCATGGCAAGGGCCGAGGACAAGCAAATCCGCAGATCGACCCGCTCAAACGCATCGCCGCCCTTGCGTGCATAAGATTTCAACTGGCGCGTGATGGCCCCCATGCGGTCGATCAGATCATCGATCCGCTGGAAAGACGACAGCGCCTCTTCGGCGCGTTTGCGCTGCAACAACAGCCGCGCGCCGGCGAGGTAGGTTTTCATGGCCGCCAAGGGCTGGTTCAGCTCATGGCTGACGGCGGCAGACATTTCGCCCAAGGCCGCGAGTTTGGACGATTGCGCCAGCGTCTGTTCGGCCACGGCCAGATCTTTTTGCACCTTCTCACGTTCAGCCACTTCGCGTTGCAGGCGGGCGTTCAACTGGCGCAGTTCCAGCGATTCGCGCCGGAACGACAGGGTCTGCGACCATGCCCTGCGCGAGAGAAGATAAAAGGTCAGGGCGGCCAGAATGGCAAAGCCCATGATTTCAAGCGCCAGAATGCCGTTCACCCTTTCGCGCACCGAATCATAGGCGGTGAAACTGGCCATGTGCCAACCACGAAAGCTCATCCTAGTGTCCGTGCGCAGCACGGCTACGCCGCGCACATAGGCGTCAGGATGGTTTTGCGTCAAATCCGAAGTCACCGAGATCGCCCGGTTCAGCGCCATGTTCAGCGCCGAGGAGCTGGCGGGGGCGGCAATTGCCTGCTCTACTGGTTTGCCGCGCCAGCGCGGTTCGGTCGACAGGATCACCGTGCCGGCGCTGTCAGTCACCAGCACCAAATCTTGCAGGGCCGCCCAAGCGCGTTCGAACTTCATCAGATCGACCGCCACAACGATCACCCCCAGCGGCTTGCCATCGGCGAAAACCTGCTGGCTATAGGTGAATTCATAGCCGCCCCCATCCCGTGGGGTGGTGGAAAAGACGGTGTCGCTTGATTGCACCGCCTGCACATAAAACGGTGCACTGTCATAGGGGGTGCCAAGAAGCCTGCGGTCGGTGGCGGCAACCGTGCGCCCCTGTGTGTCCAGCAGCAAGATCGAGGCCACGCTGATATCAGCCTGCACCTGGATCAGGCGTTGGCTGGCATTGGCATAATCACCCTTGCCAAGCGCCTGCGATATGGTGGCATCGCGCGACAGCAGCAAAGGTACCACCGAAGTGCGCTGCACTTCGGACAAAAC
>CAXNKP010000136.1:0-6396 GCA_964202815.1 Stagnihabitans sp.
ACCCATGCGGCGCTGGCGCTGCAGGCCATGCAGGCTGGCGCGCATGTATACATTGCCGTACCGGCCGCCGTGGCCTTGGACGAGTTGCACGCCCTGACGGCCGCTGCCGCCAAGCATCGGCGGGTCTGCATGACGGGCGAGACGAGCTATTACTATCCCGAGATCGTCTTTGCGCGTGAAGAGTTCGCCACCGGGCGCTGGGGCCAGTTCATTCATGCCGATGCCCAATATGTCCATGACTGGGCAACTTGGGGCCCGCATTTCCGCCTGACCTTCGGCGATGACTGGCAGAAATACGCAGCAATCCCGCCAATGTTCTACCCGACCCACAGCTTTTCCATGCCACTGTCGATCACCGGAGCGCGGGTGACGCATATTTCGGCGCATGGCTTTGTCGATCGCGGGGCCGACGCGGGTTACGGCGCGGGGCGGAACCCGTGGGACAATCCGTTTTCCAACACCGTCGCGCTGGCCCGCACATCAGATGGCGGCACCCTGCGGATTGGTGAGTTCCGGCGGTTAGGCTGGTTTCCCCTGCGGAACGGGCGCGAGGTGATGATGCCGACTTTCTATGCCTCGGACGCCTGCATGGAATCGAGCATGGCGTCCACTTTTCTGACCGGCAGGCAGGGCGTGGAAGGATCGCTCAGCTATGAACATCCCGGCGTGACGGTTGATCTGGGCCCCTGGGTCGATGGCCCCTATTTCGAACACGGTTCGGCACAGGACCGCCATATTGGACTGGCCTCTGCCCATCATCCCGCCCGCCTGCCCAGGGAATACCACGGCCTTGCCAATGGCCATTCCGGGTCACACCAATATCTGATCGATGACTTCATTCGCGCCTGCGTCGAGGATGCCCTGCCGCCCACCCATATTTGGGCCTCGGCCGCTTGGTGCGCGCCTGGGCTTGTGGCGCACCAGTCCGCTTTGCAGGGCGGTGCATTGCTGGAGGTGCCCGATTTCGGCCAGCCACCCGATGACTGGCCACGGCTGACCTATCCGCCCCGCGGGGTCGAACCTGGCCGGCCCCGCCTTCCAGACCTGACGGCCCCGGCCTTTCCGGCTTGATGGCCCGGTCTGTCGGCAGGCCTTAACTCCTTCGGTAGTTTTGATAGCGCACCATGCCATCGCGGCCCAGAACGGTCGTGCTGGTGCGACGGTCGGCGTGCAGGATACGCAGGGTCAGTTGTTTGGCCAGATACTCCCGTTCAATGGCGGCAAATGCTGGGTCGGCGGCCAGATTGCGCCGCTCGCCCGGGTCGTTGACCATATCGAAAAGCAGGGACGGCAGACTGGGAAAGAAAACATGCTTGTAGCGCCGATCCCGGATCACGCTGAGCATGCATTCATCTTCGGAAATGCCCATGGGGCCTGAGAAGGGGTTTTCCGGCGGGCTTTTGAAGTGGTATTCCCAATGCACGAAGTCACGCCATTTTTCCGGGGTCTCACCACGGACAAAGGGCATGACAGATTGGCCGTCGAGTTCGGTGGGTAACTCAATCCCGACATAATCGAGCAAGGTCGGCAAAAGATCGACGCCTTCGGTAAACGCGCTGACCTTCATGCCGTCATAGGCCCGCGCCTCAGGCGCCGGATCGCGGATCACCAGTGGCAGATGCGCCTGATAGTCGTGCCACGAGGCCTGATTGGCCAGCCAGTGATCACCGATCGGGTCGCCATGGTCTGAGGTAAAGATGATCAGCGTGTTGTCATACTGCCCGCTCGCCTTAAGCCAGTCGATCAGCCGTCCGATATTATGGTCAACTTCGGCCATCAGCCCGCAATAGGTGGCCCGGACAGATTGCCAGTCGGTGTCGGACACATCGCGGGCGCGCCCCTTGAGATCGGGATGCACCTCGTTGGCGCGGCCAACCTCAAGTTGAAACGCCATAAAGGGGTGGTTCACTTCATCCAGTCGTTCGGGCAGCCGGTTCATCGGTGCAAGCGTGGCCGGATCGACCAGCCCGTTATAGGGTTCGGGCGCAATGAAGGGCGGGTGTGGGCGCAGATAGCACAGCATCGCACACCAACCTTGGTCCTGCGCCCCAAGCCAAGCAATCGTTTGGTCGGTCAAAAAGGCGGTGTCGCTGTCTTCGGCCTTATAGCGGGCGGGGTGGCCGGCGATGCCGCCATTGGGGCTGGGCTTGGTGTAATCGGCGGCAAAGAGATCGTCGTTATGGTCAAACACATAGCCCCGCCGCCGCAACTCGCCAAGCCATGCCCAGTGCCGGCCCACCATCATGCAGCCGACATCCAGCCCCTGAAGCAGCCCAAACCCGTCGCTGTCCAGCAGCGCCGGATCGTTGGGGTGCCGATGGGTCGGATCGGCGGCGGTGTCGGAATAGCCGAAAACCGTGGGCGCATAGCCAACTGTGCGCAGATGCTGGGCAAAGGTCCGGTGGTGCTGGGCCAGAGGCGAACGGTTCACAACAACGCGGTGGGTCATGCCGTAAAGCCCAGTGTACATGCTGGCGCGTGACGGCGCGCAGGGGACCATCTGGCCGTAGTGATTTTCAAACGCGACACCATCGCGCATCAGCGCGTGAAAGTTCGGGGTCAAGGACGGGTCCATGCCCAGTTGATCATAGCGCCACTGATCGGGAATGATCATCAGGATGTTCTTGCGGGGGTGTGGGGCTGGCATCATCGTGATTCTTCCAGTTTTCTTGGGAACCAATCAGGGATTCGGTCTCAGGGTCGATCCCTCGTCTGCATGCGGCACACGGCATTTCGTAAGGCCATCTCAGGGTGGCCCAGACCCTTCGCTTCTTTAGGGGACAAGCCGGAGGAGCGTGCCACTCCAAGTAGGTGCCCACCCAACTGCCCTTATTGATGGCGACGAGGGGGCGCGTTCGAATGCGTCCAACCATAAAAAAGTTGATTGTTGGCGGTTAGCATGCAACAAATGTTACATTCAAGGTAAAAATGGAAAATTCCATTTAACAGGAAAGGGCACTTCTCATGGGGATGTCACGTCACGTTCTTTGCCTAGCCGCAGCGCTTGCGGTGGGCCTTCTAACTCCGGCCTCGGCCGAGAAGGTGTTCCGCCAGGCCAATGACCTGAGTTTTGGTGGTGCCGAAAGCCTCGACCCGCTGTCGTCCAACCGGTTCATCGAGGTCGTCGCGCTGATCTATTCGCGCCTCATGCGCGAAGGTGAGAGTGGCGAAGCCTCGCCGGAACTTGCGACCAGCTGGACCGCCAATGCCGATGCAACGGAATGGACCCTGGCCCTTCAACCCGGTGTCAAGTTTCACGCCGGATCGGACTTTGATGCCGCTGACGTCGCCTATTCGCTAAGCCGGATCGAGGATCCGGCGCTCGAATCCCCCGTCGCATCGGTTTTGGGCATCATCGACCGGGTCGAGGTCGTTGACCCCCTGATGGTCAAGATCATCCTTGAAGCGCCACATGCCGGTCTGCCGCTGCTTTTGCTGGACTACCGCGTGCGGATGATCCCTGATGGATCGGGCCCGACGATCAATGAAAACCCTGTGGGCACCGGACCGTTCCGTGTCGAAACCGTTGACGCCGAAGGCACGACGACCCTTGTGGCCAATGATGGCTATTGGGAAGGACGACCAAAACTGGACAAGATCCAGTTTACCGCGATCCCCGATGCCGAGGCGCGCAATCAGGCTATGATGGCCGGTCAACTTGACTACAACGGCCTGACGGCGGATCAAGCACCCCTCTTTGCCGAGAACCCCGCCTTTCAGGTCCAGGCCTTTGCGGGCGGCCAGTGGGTCGGCGCTGTGTTTCGGGCTGACACGGCACCGTTCAACGACCCGCGCGTTCGTCGTGCACTGCGCATCGCGGTTGACCGCAACGCCATGCTGACCCTGCTGGAGGGCGCCGACGGCGGCGTTACGGGCTGTGACACGCCGGTACGGTTCAGCGATCCATACCGCGCCAACCTCCAATGTCCGCAAGACATCGCGGGCGCGAAGGCCCTTTTGGCCGAGGCCGGTTATCCTGACGGGATCGACATTGAGTTGTTCACATCGGACGTGTCGCCCGGCATGGTGCGCTTTGCCGAGGTCTATCAAGCTCAGGTCGCCCCGGCGGGTATCCGGGTCGCGCTTAACCTTGCACCGTCTGATGGTTACTGGGATGATGTATGGATGAAGCAGCCAGCCTTCGTCACCGCCTGGGATGGTCGGCCGGCCGACCAGTTCCTGAATGAAATCTTCCGCAGCGGTGCATCAAACAACGAAAGCTTTTACAGTGACCCCGCTTTTGATGCGCTGCTCGATAAGGCGCGCTCTACGGTCGACGTGACGGCGGCGCTGGCCCTTTATGTTCAGGCCCAGCAGATGGTCTTTGACGATGGGGCCACGTCGATCCCCTTCCTCAAGAACGGCCGCCGCGTGTTAAGCGGCAAAGTAACCGGGATCCTGCCGCGCCCCGAAGAGTTCATCCGCTGGCATCTGGTCGACCTGACCGAATGATCCAACGTTTGGGCTGATCGCGCGCAGACTTGGCGCTGCGTGGGTCGCTGTGGTTGTTTTGGCGTTCATCGGCGTCGAATGTATGGCAAGGAATGCCTGCACCGCTTCGCTTGGCCGCTAGAGTGTGCGTGTTGAAGCTCTGGAAGACTTGCCGCGACCGGATGGGCCTGAACAGCCCCCCGGTCGAGGCGGGTGGTGCATCTGGGCAGGGGTGATATCGGCGACAGTGACTTTCCGGGCGAGGTTGCGCTCCATGTAGTCCATCGCAGGTCGGATACGCTGAACTTAACTGGACATCGCAGCCGGCGGGTTCTGGTGGTCGCATTCGAGAAGCAGGGCCTCGAGTGCATTCATCGCAAAGGCTTCGCTGCGGCGGAGATCCCCGGTAAAGGTCCGGTAAACTTCGCGCAAGCGGTCCATCGAGATGCCATCGCAGATCGCAATCTTGAAGAGCCCAGAGCTGACCGCCGGCTAGTTGAGCCATGGCTGCCAGTGGGGGTGCGGTTGGAAATGGGCCCTGAGGAGGTCCCATCGTTTCAGCGACGATTCGACGCTGTCGCCATTGGGCGCTCCTCGGCGGAACAGCATCCAGTCGCCAGGCTCCGTTATGAGGTCTGCGCCATCATATGCAATGCGGCCCTTACCACTGACCGTGGCGATGATTAGCCAGTCGCCGACGCGGCACACAAGGCAGTAGCTTGATCCTTCATGGACGTGTCCGGCCGGAAGTTCGATGCCCGCCGATCCAGTAGGGGTCGTCAGGGGTCGTGAACTTTGTTACGATATGATATTATATGCTTTCTGCATCATGCACCATTGGCAAGACGCTTTGCATCGCTATTGTTCTTTAAAACTGCAAGGAGGTCGGCTTTGAATAGGATTATGCTATCAGACTCGCAGCGCGCCCAGTTTGACCGCGACGGTTTTCTTGCCATGCGCGGTCTTTTCAGTGCCGATGAGATCCACGATATCCGATCGACCTTCATGGCGGCAGCGAAGGATGGGCCGGTGCCCGGTCTCTCCGACGTGCCAAAGGCACGTGAGGGGGCGCCTGCGGTATCAAGCGACCCGCTCTCCTTTTATCCTCGAATGTTGAGTCCGCATAAACATGCGGACAAACCGGTCGGGCCACTTGCGATGCGATACATGCACGATGCTAGGCTGCGGCCGATTCTGGCCGAACTCTTCGCAGAAGAGCCGTTCGCCTGCAGTTCCATGTTCTACTTCAAGCCACCCGGGGCACGCGGGCAGGACCTGCATCAGGATAATTTCTATCTGCGCGTCAAGCCGGGGACCTGCATGGCAGCATGGGTGGCGGTCGACGATGCCGACGAAGACAACGGCGGCATGATGTTTGTTCCGCAAACGGCGGGGCTGGACATTGCCTGTCCCGAGATGGCCGACCCCTCTCTTTCCTTCACCACCGAGCATGTGGAACCGCCGCCGGGACTTCATCCACAGATGATGCGGCTTAAGGCGGGTGACGTGCTGTTTTTCAACGGCAGCGTCATCCATGGTTCAACGCCAAATACCAGCGCCGACCGATTCCGCCGCTCGCTCATCTTCCACTACGTCCCAAAAAGCACGGTCGAGATGAGCCACTATTATGAGGCGTTGAGTTTTGATGGCGCCAAGCATGAGATTGCGGTGAACATGGAGGGTGGCCCATGCGGTGCCACGCAGGACGTTTTGACAGGTCAGCACTGATTTCGATGAACCCGCGGGGTCGATCAAGGGCAAGCGTCTTCTCATGAACCGTATCCATGATGTCGTAGTTTCTTTGTTCATTTCTGTGAAAATCCGCCAATCTGCCTGAGAGAGAACTTGAGGGAGGACACCCATGCTCGATACGACGATGGACGATCAGGTCTCGGCGATCCTGACAGAGTTTGGCGCGGCACTCGCGGCTGGTGACATTGACGGCACCGTGGCGATGTTTCAAGA
>CAXNKP010000137.1:0-6369 GCA_964202815.1 Stagnihabitans sp.
GATGCCAACTTGGTGGCTTTGGCCGAACTGTGGTTTGGCGCTGGCCGCAGCTTGGCCGATTTTGCGGTGGTGACGATTGAGCACGGCGTGGGCATGGGCTTTGTGATGAACCACCGCATCTATCGCGGTGCGCAAAGGTTGGGGTTGGAGTTGGGCCATATCAAGGTGCAACTGGACGGCGCACTTTGCCGCTGCGGCCAGCGCGGCTGTCTTGAGGCTTATGTGGCCGATTACGCCCTTGCGCGCGAGGCGGTGACGGCCTTGAACCTGAACGCCAGCCAAAGCCTGTCGATGCCGGTTTTGCTGGAAAGCCTGTATGATCATGCCAAAGCCGGCAATGCCACCGCCCGCAGCATCTTTCGCCGGGCAGGGCGCTATCTGGCGATGGGCTTGGCCAATGTGGTCAACCTGTTTGACCCGGCCCTGATCATCCTGTCAGGCGTGCGGATGCAGTACGACTATCTTTATGCGGCCGAGACTTTGGCCGAGATGCAGGATCTTGTCATCAACTCTGGCCGTCCCCGCCTGCCGATTGAAATTCACGCTTGGGGAGATCTGATGTGGGCACATGGGGCGGCGGCCTTAGCCCTTTCGGCGGTGAGTGAGAAAGCCTTGACCGCGCAGCGCGAGATGGCGGCCCAATAGCGGCATTGGCGCTCAGCGCAAAGCCCAAGGCCGCCTTGCTGCAGGCTGGAGGGTTTCACACCCTCCAGACCTCCCGTGGAGTATTTTTGCCAAGATGAAGGGGGGGCGGGTTTTAGGCCGCCACCACCTGATAGCCCGCCGCCGCCATCACGCGGTGCAGTTCCTTGTTGCCCTTGGTTGACCATTCCAGCGGCGGGGCTTTTTTGGGGTCTTGCTCGGCTTCGACCACAAACCAACCCTCGTAGCCGTAGCTCGCAAGGCGTTTGACAATCGCCTCGAAATCCAAAGATCCATCGCCGGGCACAGTGAAGGCCCCCTTCACCACGGCGTCAAGGAAGCTGTCCTTAGACCGGTCAAGGGCGTTGATCACCTGCATCCGCACGTCTTTGGTGTGCACATGGGTGATGCGGGCGTGGTGCGTGTCGATGGCGCGCAGCACATCGCCGCCCGCAAAGGCCAAATGGCCCGCATCAAACAGCAAAGGGATGCCCGCGCCAGAGTGTTTCATGAACAGGTCAAGCTCGGCTTCGGTTTCAATCACCGCCGCCATATGGTGATGATACGACAGCGGCATGCCCTGTTGCGCGCACCATTCACCAAAGATCGTCATATTGCGCGCATAGGTCTTGATCTGCTCTTCATCCAGCTTGGGCTTGCTGGCCAAGGGCTTAGCGCGATCCCCTTGGACCGAGCGCGCCACTTCCCCGTACACAATGCACGGCGCTTTGGCCGCGATGAACAGATCCATCTGGGCGCGGATGCGGTCTTTGTTCTCTTCCAGATCGCCCTCTAGCACGGTGCCGGAAAACCAGCCGCCGCACACCGAAATGCCGTATTTCGTCAGGATCGGCCCAAGCTCTGCCATGGTCATCGGAAAACGGCGCCCGGTTTCCATGCCGGTGTATCCCGCCTGTGCTGCCTGACGCAGGCATTCTTCCAAGCTGACATCGTCAGACAGTTCGACCAGATCGTCGTTCCACCAGCAGATCGGGGAAATCCCCAGTTTGGCCTTGAGCATCGCATCCCCCTTTGGATTGATTTGACTTTGGACTAGCCAATCCGCCCGCGTCGGGCAAGGGGTTTGGAATGAAAATTCCAAAAGCAGCGCGGCGTGTCACAGGCATGTCACGGCCAATTCCCGCTTGCGGCTTGGGCCAGCCCCCCTATGGTCGCGCTTTACCTTGCAGGAGATTCCCATGGCCCGCCCGCGCCCGATTGACCAGATCATTGCCGCTGAAATTGGTGCGTCTAGCGGGCAGGTGCAGGCGGCTGTGGCATTGCTGGACGCAGGATCCACGGTGCCCTTTATTGCGCGCTATCGCAAAGAGGCAACCGGCGGCTTGGACGACACCCAGTTGCGCAATCTGGCCGAACGCTTGATCTATTTGCGCGAAATGGCGGACAGGCGCGGGGCAATTGCCAGTTCGATTGAGGGGCAGGGCAAGATGACCGACGCGCTGGCCTTGGCTATAGCGGGTGCCCTCACCAAAGCCGAGTTGGAGGATTTGTACCTACCCTATAAGCCCAAGCGCCGCTCCAAGGCGATGATCGCGCGGGAATTGGGGTTGCAGGGGTTAAATGATGGTATTTTAGCGCAGCGAGGTGCTGACCCAATGGCTTTGGCTGCGGCCTATCTCACCGATGCCGTGCCCGATGCCAAAACAGCCCTAGAGGGGGCGCGCGATATTCTGGCCGAAGGCTTGGCCGAAAGCGCCGATCTTTTGGGCCGTCTGCGCAGCCATATGAAACAGGTTGGCCAGTTATCGGCCAAGGTCGTGGCGGGAAAAGAGGCCGAAGGGGCCAAGTTTTCAGACTATTTCAGCCATGTGGAAGCTTGGGCCACGGCCCCGTCGCACCGCGTTCTGGCCATGCTGCGCGGGCAGAATGAGGGTTTTTTGGCGTTGGATTTGGCCATTGATGCCGATGTGGCCAAGGGCGAAAGCCCGTCAGAGCGCGCCTGTGCCGCGATGCTGAGCGCGGGCGGCGCGGGCTTGGGCAACGCTTGGCTGCGCGAGGCTGCGGCTTGGGCGTGGCGCATCAAACTGCGCACAAGCCTGACGCTGGATCTGATGGGCGAGATTCGCACCCGCGCCGAAGCCGAAGCCATCCGCGTTTTTGCGCGCAACATGAAAGACTTGCTTTTGGCGGCGCCGGCCGGGGGTAAGGCCACGATGGGCCTTGATCCGGGCATTCGCACGGGTGTGAAGGTCGCGGTGATTGATGGTACGGGCAAGGTCTTGGCCACCGATACCGTCTATCCCTTCCAGCCCAAGAACGAGATGCGCGCCGCCCAAGCCAGCCTTGCGCGGCTGATTGCAGCACACGGTGTGAAGCTGATTTCCATCGGCAATGGCACGGCCAGCCGTGAAACCGAAAAGATGGTGGCCGATCTTTTGGCGGTTTTGCCGGGGGAAAAGCCGCTGAAGGTGATTGTGTCTGAGGCGGGGGCCTCAGTCTATTCGGCCTCGGAACTGGCGGCGAAGGAGTTTCCCGATCTGGACGTGTCTTTGCGCGGGGCTGTCAGCATCGCGCGGCGCTTGCAAGACCCCTTGGCCGAACTTGTCAAGATCGAGCCAAAGGCGATCGGCGTGGGCCAGTATCAGCATGATGTCGACCAAAGCCGACTTGGGCGCAGCTTGGCCGAGGTGGTGGAAGATGCCGTGAACGCGGTGGGGGTGGATTTGAACACGGCCTCGGCCCCGCTGCTGGCGCAGGTGTCAGGGCTTGGTGCGGGCTTGGCAGGGGCGATTGTGGCACACCGTGATGCGAAGGGGCCGTTTCAAACGCGCCAAGACCTGCTGAACGTGGCGCGCTTGGGGCCCAAAGCCTATGAACAAGCGGCGGGGTTTTTGCGCATCAGGGGTGGAAGCGAGGCTTTGGATGCCTCTTCGGTCCACCCCGAAGCTTATTCGGTGGTGCGCAAGATCGTTGCGGCCGCTGGCCGCGATATTCGCGCTTTGATGGGCGATGGGGTCGCCTTGGCGCGGCTTGACCCGCAGCGCTTTGTCGACGCGCGCTTTGGGCTGCCCACGGTCAAGGACATATTGGCCGAGTTGGAAAAGCCCGGCCGCGATCCGCGCCCCGAATTCAAGACCGCCACCTTTGCCGAGGGGATCAACGAGATCAAAGACCTGCGGCCCGGAATGCTGCTTGAAGGTACAGTGACCAATGTCGCGGCCTTTGGGGCCTTTGTCGATATCGGCGTGCATCAGGACGGCTTGGTTCACGTCAGCCAATTGGCCGATAAGTTCGTCAAAGACCCGCATGAGGTGGTGAAGGCAGGCGATGTGGTGCAGGTGCGGGTGGTTGAGGTGGATGTCGCACGCAAACGCATCGCTTTGACGATGAAGAAAGACAGTGCTGAGGCGCGCGAAATGGTGCGCGAGCGTGGAGCACCCCAGCCCAAGGGCAAGCCCGGGCCTATGACGTCTGCACCGCACGCGGCCCCCGCAAGCGGGGCCTTTGCCGAGGCGCTAAAGGCCAAGTTTTCGCGCAGCTAAGGCAGAGAAGCCCCGAATTTTCTGCGAAAATTCAACTTAATTCCCGAATTTTCTGCGAAAATTCAGGTCAAGCGGCCAATCGCATGAAACGGTGAATTTTCGCAGAAAATTCGAGACCACGGCCTGTTTTGGCTCCGCAAAACGGATTAACTCGCCGATCCACCCACCGTTAACCCGCCGATCATCAAGGTTGGTTGGCCCACCCCCACCGGCACATATTGGCCCGCCTTGCCGCAACTGCCAATCCCCGGATCCATCTGCAAATCATTGCCAATGGCGCGGATGTGTTTAAGCGCGGTCGCCCCGTCACCGATCAGCGTGGCCCCTTTGACGGGGGCGCCGATCACACCGTTTTTGACGCGGTAGGCTTCGGTGCAGCTGAAGACGAATTTGCCGTTGGTGATATCGACCTGTCCGCCGCCAAAGCCCACGGCATAGATCCCGTCTTGAAGGCTTGCCACAATGCTTTGCGGGCTGTCTTGGCCTGCCAGCATATAAGTGTTGGTCATGCGCGGCATCGGAATATGGGCAAAGCTTTCGCGCCGCCCGTTGCCAGTGGCGTCCACCCCCATCAGGCGGGCATTCTGGCGGTCTTGCATGAAGCCCACCAAAATCCCGTCCTCGATCAACACGTTGCGGGCCGAGGGCGTGCCCTCGTCATCGACCGACAGCGATCCGCGCCGGTTGGGGATTGTGCCGTCATCCAGCACTGTTACCCCTTGGGCTGCGATTCTTTGGCCCATGAGGCCTGAAAAGGCCGAGGTTTTCTTGCGGTTAAAGTCACCTTCCAGCCCGTGGCCAATCGCCTCGTGCAGCAAGATGCCGGGCCAACCTGGCCCCAAGACCACATCCATCATGCCCGCGGGCGCAGGTTCGGCGTGCAGGTTGACCAAGGCGATGCGCAGCGACTCACGCAGTTGGGCTTGCCAAAAGGCCGGCTCCAGCAGTTGCGCCAAACCGTGACGCCCACCGCCGCCCGTGCCGCCTTGTTCGCGCTTGCCCTGTTGTTCGACCACGACCGACACATTCAGCCGCGCCATGGGGCGGATATCCGACAGGCGCAATCCTTCAGGGCGCAAGATTTCCACCTCTTGCAAGCCTGCCGACAGCGTGGCCGAGACTTGAATAACCCGCGGGTCCAGCGCGCGGGCATAGGCGTCGATCTCTTTCAAAGTGTCGATCTTGGCAGCAAAAAGCGCATCGGCCATTGGGTCCGCGTCGCCGTACAGGCGTACATTGGTGCCTTTGGGCGGCGGGGCCATGATACCGCCGCCGTCGCCCACGGCCAAACGCGCGGTTTCGGCCGCGCGGATCATAGCCTTTTCGCTGATCTCGGTCGCATGGGCATAGCCTGCCACTTCACCGCGCACCGCACGTAGACCAAAGCCTTCCGAGGCGTCGTAGCTGGCTGTTTTGATCCGACGGTCATCCAGCACAATGGATTCAGACCGGCGGCGCTCCAAGAACACCTCACCATCATCTGCCCCCGCCGTGGCATCGCGCAAAATGCGTAGGGCGGCTGCTTCATCAAGATGCGTTTCAAAGGGACGAAAAGGGGCGTCGAGCTGGCTGTCGGGCATATGAGGACTTTCTATCTGTTGGGTGGAACCTAGGCTTCGACGGGCCTACCCGCAAGGCTGGCTGGGGGTTTTGTGATCGTTCAGGGTCGGCCAACCTTCAAATTCAGGATGCTCACGCTAAAGTGCCAAAAAAAGACGGAAGATCGCGGCCTTATCACCCATGATCACGCGCGCCTTCTCTTGTCGTGGCGCGCTGAATATGGTTTTAGGTCGGGTGAACCAAACGGGATTCTGCTCAAGTCGGGCTGGATCGAACAGGCGGCAAAACGGCCGCCCAGTCACGGGAATTGAACATGGCTCTTTTGACCCCCCCTCGCGGTCTTATCACTTCGGCGCTGGCGCTTACGGCAAATCTTATGCTGGCCGGGTCTGTCTTTGCGCAAGCGCTGCCAAAAATCGGCGTGCCTGAGCAAGGCAAAATGGGCTTCCAGCCGGCCTCTTCGACCGTGGCAGTTCAAGCCCAAGCGCTTGAAGGATTGGTGATGTGGATCATCACGGCCATCACGATTTTTGTCTGCTTGCTGATGCTTTATGTGATCGTGCGCTTTAACGCCAAGCGCAACCCTGTGCCCGCCAAGTTCACCCACAACACCCCCATCGAGATTTTATGGACGCTGGTGCCCGTTCTGATTTTGGTGTTCATC
>CAXNKP010000138.1:0-6358 GCA_964202815.1 Stagnihabitans sp.
TTTTTATGAGCTTTTGCCTACTTCTTATCGCGAAGGCGACCATGAAAAAACAAGGATGATTTCGAGGGGATAGGGCCCCAAAAGCGCGCCTTCAGGGATTGACTTGCAGCCGTTTGTTGCGCCAACTCTGTCACAGACCTTCCTGTATCATTTATGAGAATTTCAACCACACTTCAATTTTTTGTGAACTTTCAATGCAGCGTTTGGCAGTCTAAAAATTAGACTACTATTTTCTTTCATTTGACTTAAGGCCAAGGCTAAGGTGACCAAAGTTACCTTGGAATCAGGTAGAAGAATGTCACTCTGCGCATCAACTTCATCCACATGTTACTTATTTCTTTGATAAGAAATAATTTTTTAAACTTCATTTCCAGAATCATACCTTCAAAATTTTAATTATTGAAATTCAGAATTATTTGGAACTGCATTAGAAGGGGTTTATAATGCGGGACCGCTACCTGATGATTATTTCTGCATTGATCCATGCTCCAAACAAGCCCCTGAAGTTTTATCTTGAGGTAAGCAAGATGTCGCGGGGGACTTTCTTTAAGGCCAAGGCAGAGCTTGTAGCGCAAGGCGTCATTTCCACGGGCGATGCCGGACAAATCGTGCTTGACCGTGACAAGGGCTTACGCCTTCTCGCCGACGCCTATCCAGGCGTGTCGATCGACCTTGACCCCCCTCCGCATGAAGCCGAAGGCCCCGACCCCACAGCGTTGGCGCAAGGAGAGGAGATATAACGGTTGCGCCACGCGATCTTACGTTGACACCTTTGGGAGATTATTGTATCTTTCAGGATAGATTTGATGAGACTTTTGATGTTTTTCTATCCGTCTAGTCTTATGAAGGGATTTTTCAAGAACGTGGATAATGCACCTTGCCCACCCTTAACCGCCGCGACGCAACCGCTGAGATCCAAGCGCATTGGTGTCACATGTTCCATCGTGATCGTCAGCTTTCACTCTCTTCATGAACTTACCCCCTGCCTTAACCTGCTGCGGGGGGGCAGGTCTGGGGCGGTTTTCGAGGTTATTGTTGTCAACAACTCTCAATCTGACGCGGCAGAGGTCGCAGCCCATTGCGCTGCGCAGGGTGTTAAGTGTCTGCAAAGTTTAGTTAACTTAGGCTACGGACGCGCCTGCAACCTTGGAGCTGCACAGGCGCGGGGACGCTATGTGCTGTTCATGAACCCCGACGTGCGCCTTTCCCCCGCCTCGCTGCACCTGCTTATTGACCAATGTGAGGCGCACAACGATCTGGTCGCCATTGCCCCCCTTCAAGGTGATGCGCGCGGGCGGGTGCGGGGCAAGCGGCGCGCGGTTGGCCAAGAGTGGTCCTTCGCCACCAAGACGCTGCGCCGATTGGCTGGCGCTGGCACCATTATAGCAACGGGCTTTCTGTGCGGCGGCGTGTTGATGGTGCGTAAAGATGCCTTTGATCAGGTGGGCGGATTTGACGAAAATATCTTCCTGTTCCATGAGGATGACGACCTTTGCCTGCGCTTGGCCAAGCGGGGGCAACTGGCCTATGCCGCAGGGGTTCTGGCGATGCATCAAGCGGGCAGATCCACCCCGTCATCGAATGCGCTAACACACTCCAAAGGGTGGCACCTGGGCAATTCAAAAGTCTATGTTGCCCGCAAACACTATGGCAAATGGGCGGCGATTGGCCCCCTGGTGGAAGCCGCAATCAAGTTCATAAACCCGGCAATCCTGACTAAGCGTGGCCGTATCAAGGCGCGGGCCTTTCTTTCGGGCGCGTGGTCTGCGCAGTTTGGAGCCAAAGTGGCGGACAGGACCGCCCAATGAGTGCGCGCAGTCTGCCGCAAAACTCTCTGCTGGGGGCCATCTTGCGCGTGATGCGCGAGAATTTCATGGCGCAGAAGTGGGTTTACGCGGTGGCCATTATAGCCATGGTGATCATCGCCACTTCCACCGCCGCCTCAGCCTGGATTATGAAAGCGATCTTCGATGTTTTAGCGCATGATCCCCTGGCCTATTCGGCGCCCGTTGTGGCAGCCGCCGTCATGATCATCTTAACCGGCAAGGGTTTGTCGGGCTATATTCAACACGTGGCACTGGCCAAGGCGGGCAACCGGGTTGTTGCCGATATTCAACGCAAGATTTACCGCAAACTGCTGCAACAAGAGGCCGCCTGGTTCGACGCCACCGAATCGTCAGACATTCTGGTGCGGGTGACGCAATCGGCGCAATCGGCGCGAACGGTTATTGACATCGTCGTCACCTCTTTCGTGCGCGATGCGTTGACTTTGGCGGGGTTGATCGCGGTGATGGTCTGGCAATATGCGTTACTATCTGGTGTTTTCCTGATCTTGGGGCCGCTGGCCGTGTTGGGTGTGCGCGCTGTTCTGGCCCGTGTGCGGCGGATCATGCAGGCTGAAATGGTGTCGTTGACCGAGATCCTGAAGGTCCTTCAAGAAACCTCTGCTGGCTTGCGCGTGGTGCGGGCCTTTGGTTTGGACGAAGTTCTAAAAGCGCGGATGGATCGGGCCGTGCACGATGTGGAACGCCGGTCAAACGCCATTGTGCGGCTGGAAAGCATCACCGTGCCGATGATTGACGCCCTGTCAGGTGTGGCCATCGCCGTTATCATTATGGTCAGTGCGGCAAGTTTTGTACCGGGGGCACAGGCCAGAGCGGGCGAGCTGATGGCCTTTGTCACGGCCCTTCTGATGGCCTTTGACCCTGCAAAACGGCTGTCGCAGATGCGCGTCTCGCTTGAGGCGGCCTTTGTTGGCGTGCAGATGATGTTTGACATTCTCGATCGCCCCAATGCGATGCAGGACGCCGAAGGCAGTACGGATCTGCCCGCGCAATTGGGCCAAGTGGCGTTGCGAGGCGTAAGGTTTAGCTATGACGGCAGGCGCGATGCCCTGAAAGATTTGACGCTGGTCTTTCCGGCGGGGCGCATCACGGCGCTGGTCGGCCCCTCGGGCGGGGGCAAGTCAACCATCATGAGCCTGCTTTTGCGGCTTTATGAGCCGACCGAAGGGTCTGTTGAAATAGGCGGACAAAATCTGCGCGGCGTCACCCGACAATCGCTTCAGGATCGCACCGCCTATGTTGGGCAGACGACGTTCCTGTTTGCCACCACTGTGCGTGAGAACATTCGCATGGGTCGTCGCAATGCCACCGACGCAGAGGTGGAAGCCGCCGCCCTCGCCGCCCAAGCCCACGACTTCATCGCCGCCTTACCGCGCGGATATGACACCCAAGTGGGCGAAAACGGGGTGCTGTTGTCGGGCGGCCAAAGACAACGCCTTTCCTTGGCGCGCGCCATCGTGAAAGACGCGCCGATCTTGCTGCTGGATGAAGCGACAAGCGCCCTAGACAACCACTCTGAATGGCTGGTGCGCGGGGCCATTGCCACAGCCACCCGCGGCCGCACCACAATCTTGATCGCCCACAGGCTGTCAACCGTGCTGGCCGCAGACGAAGTGGCCTTTATCGAGGGTGGACGCTTGGTGGAACAGGGCCGATTGGCCGAGATGCTAACCGGCAAGGGAAAAATCGCGCGACTCTTTGGCGAGGCAGCGTCGGTGAGGGATGTGGCGTGAAGTCCATTGAAATTGAAAGATGCAGAATGGAAATTTAGTTATTCTTAATACGGACTATTGCTAACAGCAGCGGAAGGATCATAGGCTATGTATCATATCAGCCAAGTGGATAAATGGAAGCATTGGACAAATATACTGATATTTTTTCATGAAAAAAATAGAACCCATCGTTGTTTGGAATTCAAAATTATCCAATAATAGACAGTTTGAATCTAAAGAATAACTAGGAGAAAATCGCAATGTCGACAGACCTTCCATTCACCGGGGAAAGATATGTTCCAAGGATCACCGGAAATATTTTCTTGGAGCACATGCACAGATATATCTTCGCTGCCCAGATTGTTGAAGGCAAAGATGTTCTGGATATCGCCTCCGGAGAGGGCTTTGGATCAAATCTTTTGGCAAAGGTGGCGCGTAGCGTCATAGGTGTCGACATTTCGCAAGATGTCGTAGACCATGCTAACAAGAAATATAGCACCCCTTCCCTCGGTTTCCAAGCCGGATCGGCCACCTCCATTCCCTTGCCAGACGCTGCGGTGGATGTCGTCGTGTCGTTCGAGACGGTCGAACACTTAACGGGTCATGAAAAAATGCTGTCCGAGGTAAAGCGAGTCTTGAGGCCGGGCGGGGTTCTGGTCATGTCCACACCGGACAAAGCGATCTATTCCGATGCACCTGGCTATGTGAACCCGTTCCATGTGCGGGAATTGTATCGCGACCAATTCAAGGCCCTACTATCAAGCCAGTTCGCTCACATACGGATGCATGGCCAGAAAGTAAGCTTCGGCTCGCTGATCGTAGCTGAAGAGTCCACTGGCCCATTCGCGGAAACCGACTGGCTCACGCTGCAGACGATCTCGGGCCTTGCCAACCCGCTTTACCTCATCGGAATTGCGTCTGACGACCCCAAAGCAGCGGTGACTATGCACGGGCTGTTTTCGCAAGACATGCAGGCCTCCGAACCGGTGCTGATGCGGGTGGAATACGAACTGAAACAGGCGCACGCCCGCTTCGATCAAGAAGAGAGCCTGCCCGGCTCTAAGCAGACCGCCCCTCAGGACGAGGCAAAGCTAAAATTAGATATTGGAACGCATATTGGATAATCGAGCGTCTTTCGCAACTGAGCCGCCGCCCAGCTCACCCGAAACGGAAAAGACGAAGACCTCTAGGGAGGCGGCTCTACTCAACGACATAAAATGGATGTCCGCCGAAATCGCCACTTTGCAGCGCAGCAACTGGATGTCGAGGGCCCCGCTTTCTAAACTCTTGCGCCGTCTGGTGAAGGTGCAACTGCTCTATGCCCTTTCGCGCTCACCGCTCTTTACAGATCGGCGCCGCGCGAAATTCTTACGATCAGCCGCAAAACGTGACCCAATGTTATTGTCGGCGCGACTAGACCAGTTTTGCCAAGACTATTACACACGCATCGAGAAAAGCAGCGTTATTACTACAGAAGATCGCGACAACCTTATAGCGCACGCGCTTCGCGTAACTGCTGTCGTTCCGAACTACAACCATGAACGCTATCTGCGCGAGCGATTGGATAGCATCCTGTCACAGACCTATCCGCTGATCGACATCATCGTGCTGGACGATTGTTCTACCGACAATAGCCGTCAGGTTATCGAAGATTATCATGTCCGTCACCCGGACCGCATCAAGGTCGTCTACAACGACGCCAATTCCGGAAGCGTCTTTCGCCAATGGCAGAAGGGCCACGAATTGGCGACGGGGGATCTCGTCTGGATCTGCGAAAGCGACGATTTCTGCGCACCCTCTTTTGTCGAACGATTAATCGGCCATTTCCGCGATCCCAGCGTCATGCTCGCCTTCGGCAAGATCGAATTCGCCGATGAAGTGGGCACTGTTAAGCCCGGCATGGCTCATTATCGCGAGGCGGCCGAACAGGGCATCTGGGATCAGCCCTGCCTGCGTCCAGCCGCCGAATGGTTTAAGGGCGCTTTCGCTGTCAAAAACGTAATTGCCAATGTCGGTGGCAGCCTTTGGCGGCGCGCTCCCTTGGGCAGTACCACTTGGGACGAGGCGTGTAGCTACCGTATCATGGGCGATTGGTATCTTTACTCCGTGCAAGCCAATGGTGGGCAGATTGCGTTCGATCCCACCGCGCAAGCCTATTTCCGCATCCACAGCCAAAACACATCAGGAGCAGCGGCGCAGAGATTGCCAGACTATTACCGAGAATACACGCGCCTTATCACGGCCTTAAAGCAGCGGTGGGCGATCCCAGATCAGACGATCGATCGTTTCGTCGACAGTTGCCATGAAATCTATCGCGGCGCAGGCATCAAAACCCCAAAGTTCGAAACGCTGTTACCGATTAAATCTTTGAAGGCCATCAAAACTGAGAGCCCGCATGTTTTAATGGGAATTTTGGGCTTTTCCTACGGTGGTGGCGAGATTTTTCCCATCCATCTTGCCAATGCGCTGCACCAGCGCGGGGTGATGGTTTCGATGCTGACAATGATGGACACCGAAGACCATCCCGATGTGCGCAACATGTTACATCCAGCCATTCCCGTCTACACAGCGAATGGCGCGCGCGACGTGGGCGTGCGCAACTTCGTTGAGTCAGTCGGAATAACGATCATTCATTCCCATATTGCCAGCATCGAAATGCTGCTGTTGGACGAGGGCAATGTAGATCTGCCCTATCTGTCCACCTTGCATGGCTCTTACGAGGCCATGGAGATTCCGAGGCGCCGCGTGGAGGCTTGGGCGGCGAGGATTGACCGTTTTGGCTATCTGACAGAGCGCAACCTT
>CAXNKP010000139.1:0-6355 GCA_964202815.1 Stagnihabitans sp.
GAAATCGCGCGGGGGTTCCGGCTGTCGTTTGACCATATCGGCCGCTCTTCCAGCCAGCGCAACCACAAACTGACCCAGCAATTCGCAGGCGTTCTGGCCGACAACGGCCTGATCCGCGAGGTGTCCGAAAGCCAAGTCTATTCCATCGACGATGGCCGCTTTCTGCCTGACCGCTATATCGAAGGTACGTGCCCCAACTGCGGCTATACCTCGGCGCGGGGCGATCAATGCGATAATTGCACCAAGCAGTTAGACCCGACCGACCTGATCAACCCCCATTCCACCGTGTCAGGATCGACCAACCTAGAGGTGCGCGAAACCAAGCACTTGTATCTGATGCAGCGGTCTTTGCGCGATAAGCTGGAAGCGTGGATCGAATCCAAGCACGATTGGCCGATCCTGACGACCTCTATCGCCAAAAAATGGCTCAACGATGGCGACGGGTTGCAAGACCGTGGCATCACGCGGGATTTGCATTGGGGCATTCCTGTAAAGCGCGGCGATCAACCTTGGCCGGGGATGGAGGGCAAGGTGTTTTACGTCTGGTTCGATGCGCCCATCGAATATATCGCCAGCACCGCGGAATGGGCCGATGCGAACGGCTTGGGCGATGACGCGTGGGAACGCTGGTGGCGCACCGATAAGGGGGCTGCTGACGTGACCTATTACCAGTTCATGGGCAAAGACAACGTGCCCTTCCACACCCTGTCTTTCCCCGCCACCATCTTAGGGTCTGGCGAGCCGTGGAAGATGGTCGATTACCTTAAGTCGTTCAATTACCTCAACTATGACGGCGGCCAGTTTTCCACCTCGCGCGGGCGCGGGGTGTTTATGGATCAGGCCCTGTCGATCCTGCCGTCGGATTATTGGCGCTGGTGGCTGCTGTCGCACGCGCCCGAAAGCTCTGATGCCGAGTTTACGTGGGAGAATTTCCAAGCCTCGGTCAACAAAGACTTGGCGGATGTCTTGGGCAATCTGGTCAGCCGCGTCACCAAATTTGCCAAATCGAAATTTGGCGATGCCATACCCGCAGGCGGGGCCTTCGGCGCGCAGGAAACCGCCCTGATCGCTGATCTGGGCGCACGCATTCGCACCTATGAAACCCTGATGGCCGCGATGGAGGTGCGCAAAGCCGCCGCTGAACTTCGCGGCATCTGGGTGGTGGGCAACGAATACCTGCAATCCGCCGCCCCGTGGAGCGTGGTGAAAACCGATCCTGACCAAGCCCAAGCCATGATCCGCTTGGCGCTGAACCTGATCCGCATCTATGCGATCCTGTCTTCCCCCTTCATCCCCGATGCAGCGGCAGCCATGATGACAGCACTGAACTCCACCGACTGGACTTGGCCCAGCGATGTGCCCGAAGCCATCCGCGCCCTGCCCCCCAGCCATGAATTTGCCGTGCCCGAAAACCTGTTTCGCAAGATCACCGATGAAGAACGCGCCGACTGGCAGGTGAAATTCGCAGGCGTGCGCACCTAAGGCCAAACCACTTTGCCCCGATGCAATGCTGTCCAACCTGTGTTAGCGTAAGGGCGGCAGGGGGGCCTATGCACGAAACGGTGAAATTCATCTCTAAGGGCGCAGCCCATGTCAGTGTTGCCGCCCAAGAGCGCGCACTGAACGTGACCTTTGTTTTGCTGCCCAAGTTCACCATGCTGGCCTTTGCTGCAGCCCTTGAACCTTTGCGCATGGCCAACCAATTGACCGGTCAAGTGCTGTTTCGCTGGCAGATTCTGTCCGATGACGGCCAGCCCGTGACCTGTTCCAACGGCGTGCCGATTGTGGTGGACGCGCCGTGGTCAACTGCCCAGCCCGAGGGAATCATCTTTGTCGTCTCGGGCGTGGAACCCGAAGGCAAAGCCTCGCAAGCCTTGGGTGATTGGCTGCGTGCACTGTGGCGGCGCGGGCGGATTGTGGGCGGGCTTTGCACGGGGGCCTATGCGCTGGCCGCCGCAGGCATTTTGAAAGGGCGCAGGTTTACGCTGCATTGGGACAATATCCCCGCCTTTGCCGAACTTCACCCCGACATGGCCCCCGCCCGCCAAGTTTTTTGCATTGACGACCGCGTGATGACCTGTGCTGGCGGGGTCGCCGCTGCCGACCTGATGCTAAAGCTGATTGCCGACCGCCATGGTGCTGCCTTGGGGCAAGAGGTGATGAATATGTGCCTGTTGAACCAAAAAAGCGCGATGAGGCCGATCAGCAAACCACCTCGATGGCGGCGCGATTGGGTACACGGCACGAAAAACTGTTGCAAGCGGCGGCCTTTTTAGAAGCACGCATCGAAGAGGATTTCGACCTTGACGCCTGTGCCGCCCATCTGGCCCTGTCGCGCCGCCAGATCGAACGGTTGTTCGCCGCCCATCTGGGCATCACGCCTGTGCGCTATATGAACGACCTGCGCCTTGCACGCGGCCGCGCCCTTCTGGCTGAAACCGATATGAAAGTGACAGAGGTCGCTGTGGCCTGCGGCTTTGCCAGTGCGTCACATTTCTCTAAAAGTTTTCGCAAGAAATACGGGTTGTCACCCCACCGCTTTTCGCATTTCGGCACCGTGGCCTAAGAGCCCCGCCTTGCAGCACAGCCTTCGTGCCGCTAAGGAAAGCCAAAGCAAAAGGTTGTGCCATGCCCGTGTTCGTATCCACCCAAGACCCCGATTTTGAGCCGCGCTTTCAAGCCCTTCTGGGCCTGAAACGCGAAGAGGCCGAGGATGTGGATCAGGCTGTTTCGGCCATCATCGCCGATGTGCGCGCGCGCGGCGATGCGGCGGTGATCGAGCTGACGGCAAAGTTTGACCGCACCGCCCTTACCACCGAAACCCTCGCCTTTTCACCTGACGAGATCGCCCAAGCCTGCGCCAAAGTCTCGACTCAGGATCGCGCGGCGCTGGAACTGGCGGCCGATCGCATCCGCGCCTATCACGTCCGCCAGATGCCGCAAGATGCCCAGTGGACCGATGCGGTGGGGGCCGAACTTGGTTGGCGCTGGACGCCTGTTTCAGCGGCGGGGCTTTATGTGCCCGGCGGGCTGGCTTCTTATCCCTCGTCGGTGCTGATGAACGCCATTCCGGCCAAGGTGGCAGGCGTACAGCGGTTGGTCGTCGCCTGCCCAACACCGGGCGGCGTGGTCAATCCCTTGGTTTTGCTGGCGGCACAGATTGCTGGCGTCGATCTGGTCTACCGCATTGGCGGAGCGCAGGCGATTGCGGCTTTGGCTTATGGCACGGCATCGATTGCGGCTGTCGATAAGATCACAGGGCCGGGCAATGCCTATGTGGCGGCGGCCAAACGGCGGGTGTTCGGGCGTGTGGGCATTGATATGATCGCGGGCCCGTCTGAGATTTTGGTCATCGCTGATGCCGACAACAGCCCCGATTGGCTGGCGCTGGATTTGCTGAGCCAAGCCGAACATGACGAAAGCGCGCAGTCGATCTTGATCACCACCGACGCCGCCTTTGGCCGTGCTGTGGCGGCAGCCGTAGAAGCGCGCCTGCAAACCCTGCAGCGCCGCGCCATTGCCGGCGCGTCTTGGGCGCACAATGGTGCTGTCATCACCGTGCGCGATCTGGACGAGGCGGCCGCCCTGTCCAACCGCATCGCCCCCGAACATCTGGAACTGTGCGTGGCCGATCCGGACGCGTTAAGCCAAAAGATCACCCATGCGGGGGCGATCTTCTTGGGGGCATGGACTCCGGAAGCCATCGGCGATTACGTGGTCGGGCCGAACCATGTGCTGCCCACCGCACGCTCGGCACGGTTTTCCAGCGGACTGTCAGTGATGGACTTTCTTAAACGCACCACCCTCGCCAAGATGACGCCAGCCGCGCTTGCAGCCATTGGCCCTGCCGCCGAACGCTTGGCGCAATCGGAAAGCCTTGAAGCCCACGGTCTTTCCGTGCGCGCACGCCTTGATGCGCTGAACGGGGGGCGGGAATGACCAACCGCATCTATGCCATTGACCTAGACGACCGCGGCCTTGCCGCCCCCACGGCCGAAATTGACCAAGAACGCAAAGTGGCGATCTTTGATCTGTTGGAAGACAACAGCTTTGCCATCCCCCGCGCTGCCGAATACCCCGGCCCCTACCATCTGGGCCTTGCCATCCGCGAGGGTCGACTGGTCTTTGCCATATCCAACCAAGCCGCGCAAAAAGTGGCCGAGTTTCATTTATCGCTTGGCCCTTTTCGCCAAGTGGTGAAAGACTATTTCCAAATCTGCGAAAGCTATTTCGAGGCCGTCAAACGCCTGCCGCCTTCCCAAATCGAGGCGATCGACATGGCACGGCGCGGCATTCACAACGAGGGGGCACGGGTCTTGCAAGAGCGTTTGGATGGCAAGGCGTTGGTCGATAGTGCAACAGCGCGCAGGCTTTTCACCCTGATCTGCGTGATGCACTGGGGCTGATATGGGCAACCTTCCCTCCTCTGTCTTGTTTTGCTGCGACCACAATGCTGTGCGCTCGCCCATGGCCGAAGGGATTATGAAAAAGTTTTACGGCCAGAAGGTTTATGTGCAATCGGCTGGCGTGAAAAACGATATGGAGATTGACGGCTTTTCCATCGCGGTGTGTCAGGAACTGGGCGTGGAACTGGCCCGCCACAGGTCACGCTCGTTCCAAGAAATGCAAGCTTGGGGCGATGATCTGGGGCAATATGACGTGGTCATCGCCCTGTCCCCCGCCAGCCAGCGTTTGGCGCTGGAATTGACGCGGCACTATCACCTCAGCGTGGAATATTGGCCGATCCTTGACCCCACAGGCCTTGGCGAAAGCCGCGATGCCAAGCTTTCTGCCTATCGCCAGGCCCGCGACCAGATTGTCGAGCGTATGTCGGCCCGCTTTGGCCCCCCTGACATGGAAGCCAACCCAGCCTAACGCCCGTGCGTGCGATCATACCCATTGGCCAGCGGCGGCGCCCAACCGACAGGCAGGGCCAAAGGCGCAAAGACTTCCACCCGCAGCGGGTGGCAGGCGGCTTGGTCGGATGAATGCAAGGTCGAACAATCCCCACCGGGGCAGGCCGACAGGCCGCCGACCAAATCAATCTCGGCAAAAAATTCCAGATAATCGCCGGGGCGCACTGGGCTGGCTTTCATGAAATACTGGCCCGTGTCACGGGTAAAGCCAGTGCACATGAACACATTGAGCACATCATGCACGGCAAATTCCGCCGCATGCACGGGCAGGCCAAAGCGGTCGGCCACAGCGCGCGATAGGTTGGAATGGCAGCAATGATGATACTGTCCGCCGCCCAAAAGATTATGCGTATAAGGGTCGCAGCGCGTGCCGATCACATCATGCACCGATCCGCCAAAGGCATCAAAGCCGTACCAATCCAAACTGTCATCGGTGATCAGCGCCATGGGCCGCAGATAGGGCAGGCACGACCACATCCGATCGCCCGAAGACAGATGCGTGCCGTGCAGCGCACGGGTCTTGCCCGAAAAGAACCGCTCGCTTAAATCGCCCGCCGCCCACAGGTTCAAATCACCCACTTGCGGGCCTTGCACGGTGTGGCAAGCTTTCAGCGCCATTCGTTTTTGACAAGTCTTTCCAACGCACCCCGAGAGGTTCAAGTGACGCTGCACGCCACTTTGCCCGACGATCGTCTGGGGTGGAGTTATAGCACAATGGATTGGTACCCGATCCCGATCAGCGTGCAGGGGTTTGACGGGGGCGCGTTGTTTTCCTGTCCGGCGGTTTGACCACGCACTTGTGGTTGGGCGGCGATCTTGGGCATGTTCTGATCAAACCTAAGGAGCACCGCCATGAAGTCTGACACCCCATCCCATCTTGCCCCCGCCGATGCCGTGGCGCGCCAAGCGGTGGAACCTGTCATCTGCTATCCGGTCGATGGCCTTGCCCGCCCTGATCTTGCACCCTTCCATGCGGCGCGGGCGGGGTGGCGGCGGGTCAGCGAAACCCTTGTTCCTGCGCGTGAGGCGCGGTGTTTTGATGTGCCTGCGGGGCATTTCTTTCGCATCACCAGTGTGGAAGGGCCGCAAGTCGGCGATTTGAACCTGTGGGCGGCGGGCGATTTAAGCGAGCGGTTCTTTTCGGGCAAGACCCGTGCGTTGCACGGCACGCATCTGTCTTCGGGAGATCGGATGTGGTCGTGCCTGCCCTACCTGCGGCCCATGGCGCTGATCACCGATGACAGTTTGGATTGGTATGGCTTTGATGGCTTTGGCGGATCGGTGCATGATGTGATCGGCACGCGATGCGATCCTTACACGCATAATCTGTTGGCGGGCGGGCAGTATCACCATTGCTGCCATTCCAACCTATCGCGCGCTGTGGCCGACCGCTTTGGCCTGCCCGTGCATGCGGCGGAATTTGCCGTGCATGATGTGCT